>JAAZKL010000032.1 GCA_012799845.1 Clostridiaceae bacterium | reverse complement strand
CCATTACCTTGAGAAATGCTGCGACTCCTGCGAAGATGTCGCCAATGCGATAGAAAATGTCATAATGAAGAATTCCTGACGATCTGATTCAGTTTATATACAATTTTTGCGGGGGGGATCATTTTGCAGGTATGGATCGATGAGAGCCTTAACAGCCTTGGCATAACCGGCGATGCGTCAAAAGTACTGGCTGCGCTTATTGCCATACTATTAATAGCGCTGTTTTGCGTGCTTGGCAACCTTATTGCAAGGAAGGTGCTGCTGCAGCTCGTTTCCAGGCTGATAAAGCAGAACAAATACATCTGGGACGACAAGCTGTATGAGCGCAAAGTTTTCCACCGCACGGCCCACCTGGTGACGCCTCTGATCATAGGTTTTTTCACGGGTTTTTTCCCAGCTTATGAAATAATGATAAAAAGAGTCCTGTCCGCGTATGTGACACTGGTACTGCTGCTGATCATCGATTCGCTTCTGAACGCGGCAGACGATATCTACAGGACATTTGATATTTCAAAAACACGGCCTATCAAAGGGATATTGCAGGTTATAAAGATTGTCGCATTTGTCGTCGGCGGCATAGTTATAATATCATCCCTGATCGGACAAAATCCGCTTATCCTCCTGGGAGGCCTCGGAGCGCTGTCTGCTGTTATAATACTCGTTTTCCAGAGCTCCATCCTGGGGTTTGTGGCTGGGCTGCAAATGACATCGAATGACATGGTCCGCATAGGTGACTGGATCGAGATGCCGAAGTACGATGCGGAAGGTACCGTTATCGACCTTACGCTGACAACGGTAAAGGTCCGGAACTTCGACAACACTATAACAACGATACCTGCCCATGCCATGATATCAGATTCTTTCAGGAACTGGAGAGGCATGAAGGCCTCGGGCGGGCGCCGGATCAAGCGCAGCATCCATATAGATGTGACGAGCATCGGGTTCCTGACCGAAGAAATGATCGAAGAATTATCAAAGGTGGAGCACCTGAAGGAATACATAGCAGATAAAAGAAAAGAAATAGAAATATATAACAAGGAGCGGAATATAGATATATCGGTGCCCGTAAACGGAAGAAGGATGACCAATATCGGGACGTTCCGCTTTTATGTATATAATTATCTCCGGAACCATCCGGGAATACATAAGGGAATGACGCTGATGGTGCGGCAGCTTTCGCCGGGGTCGACCGGGCTTCCGCTTGAGGTATACGCGTTTACTGCCACGACAGAATGGATAGAATATGAAAATATACAGTCCGATATTTTCGATCATCTTTTAGCGGTGCTTCCGCATTTCGGACTGAGAGCGTTCCAGGAGCCGGCAGGATAC
This sequence comes from Clostridiaceae bacterium, assembly GCA_012799845.1. GTDB lineage: Bacteria > Bacillota > Clostridia > Acetivibrionales > DTU013 > DTU013. The sequence continues at coordinate 1,813 of JAAZKL010000032.1, read as the reverse complement.
GATATCGTATCCTTGCGCAAAAACGGGGTATTTGAATAATATGGATAAAAAGGTTATGGTGTTGACCGGCGGCGGCACTTCAGGGCATGTAACACTAAATATCGCTCTGCTGCCTTATCTGAAAAAGGAAGGCTTCACCGTCCACTATATCGGCTCGCGCGGCGGCATGGAAAAGGAACTGATCCTGAAGGAAGGGATCCCTTACCATGAGATAAGCGCAGGCAAACTGCGCAGGTATTTTGACATAAAGAACTTCACTGATGTATTCAGAGTCGCCGCGGGATTTTTCCAGGCATATGCACTGCTGGGCAGACTGAGACCATCTGTGGTTTTCAGCAAGGGCGGCTATGTTTCCTGCCCCGTGGTCTGGGCTGCCTGGTTGAGGAAGATCCCTGCCGTCATACATGAATCCGACATAACACCAGGTCTCACAAACAAGCTTTCGATACCATTTGCAAGGGCAGTATGTTATACATTCCCGGAAACCGCACGATATCTGCCTGAAGGGAAGGGCATAAGAACAGGCATGCCTATAAGGCAAAGCCTGTTGGAGGGCGACAGGCGGACGGGGAGAGACATTTGCGGATTCAGCGATGCCAAACCCGTGTTAATGGTCATCGGGGGCAGCCTTGGCTCAGAGAGCATCAATAATGCAGTGAGGGACATACTTGACAGGCTGCTGAGGGATTTCAACGTCTGCCATATCTGCGGGAAGGGCAATATAAAGGGAGAACTGGATAATATAAAAGGCTACAGGCAGTTCGAATATGTAAGTGAGGAGCAGCCCCACTTATATGCGTTGGCCGACCTCGTCGTATCAAGGGCGGGCGCCACGGTGCTGTATGAACTGCTTGCGCTGAAGAAACCCAATCTGCTGATACCGCTTCCCAGGACTGCCAGCCGCGGGGACCAGATATTGAATGCCGAATCATTTGAAAAGCAGGGTTACAGCAAGGTCCTGCCAGAAGAGGATATGGACGGCAAGTCCCTGGCAGATGCTATATATGACCTGTGGAACAACGCAGACCGCTATACGGCGTCAATGAAAAAAAACACGGATGGCAACGGTGTGCAGTCTGTAACAGATGTGATAAAGAAGTATACGTGCGATCAGCCGGGGATGTGCGCAAACATCCGGTAAACACAGCCGGATAGTGAACAGTCCGCTTCACTGCAGGTATCCTTCTCTGTGCTCGGACAATATCGAACTGCACTTGTAAATTATATCGTATGCATTTTCTCTTTCGGCTTCAGATGTGAACTGTGATACATTTTCTGACAGGAACTGAAGCTTTTTTCTGGTGTGGGTCACAAATTCATCATAAGTTATCCTTTGTGTGCTGTACATCTCATGAATAACTTTCAGCATGAGCAATGTGCATTCAGCTAATTCGGACAACATATCATAACCTCTTACATAATGCTTTTATGCAGTCTGTGAAAAGCCAACGAAAATAAAATATCACCGTTTGCAATATATGTCAATATGTATAATAATTTCCCCCAATATTACCCAATGTTTACAGGAAAAAAGTTTATTTTCTTAAGAATTACTAAAAGTTATAATCCTTAATCAAAAGAAAAAAAAGTATTTTTAACTAAAAAAATGAACTATTTGATAAAATCTCAAGAAAGTTATCAAATTATGTTGCATAATATTGACAGGTGATGGTTATGTTTGACAAAATAAGCAAATATGTAGCGGATATGATCTACTCCACCTTGGACGGTGTTGATCCGGAAAAGCGGGAAATCATCGAATACGGTGTTTACATGACCGTTTCGGAGATAGTCAAGATAAGCATCATTCTGG
>JAAZKL010000302.1 GCA_012799845.1 Clostridiaceae bacterium | reverse complement strand
TGTACAAAAGAAGAGGAGGGTGTACAAAAGAAGAGGAGGGTGTACAAAAGAAGAGGAGGGTGTACAAAAAGAAGAGGCGGGTGCGCAAAAAGAAGAGAAGGGTGCGCAAAGAAGAGGAGAGTGTACAAAAAGATGAGGAGGGTGTACAAAAATTGGATTGTTGCAAGCCAAAACAGCCGACATTTTGAATTTTGTCAATAAATTAGTTGTCATAATTTTGAATAGACCTCATTATGTAATCTGCCTTTTGATAGTGTAGCCAATTAGACACACAACACTCAAAATTTTGTACACCCTGCCCTGTATTTCCCTGGGGAATGCTATATTTCCAAGGGAAATAATCCATTGTATGTTCTCGTGAAAACTATCAGGATGCGGTTCTGCTGACAATTTATCATAAGAACCGTCCTCATTGACGGGACGGTCCCTCTGACAGAACCGTCCCCATGACAAGACGGTCCCTCTGACAGGACCGTCTCATTGACAAGGTCACCTTTAAGTCAGCTTAATCAGACCGGCGGGCGAAGCGAATGGGCCCGGGATGACAGAGATGCCGCGGTGGCTGCCGAAGTAGTCGGTATCAAAGCGGATCGGTGTTCCGTCCGGGTTTTCAAAGTATTGCTCAGGCTCGAATGCTTTGCCGAGGACTTCGGTATTGATCATTCGGCCGGTGAAATCGCCGATGAAGTCGTATATATTCGTGTCAAGGCAGTATCCGCCGTCTTTTTCCACCAGTTCTATTTTAAGCTCCCGACCGCAATCCTCGATCGTGAGGCATTTCGTTTCCTTTTTCCACGGCTTTGCGCCATCAAAGTATATGTTGCCCTCGCTCCAGACAGGAAGGTGGCCATCGTGGGCAGGTGCCAGACCCATCATGTCAGGCCGCTTCGTGAAGTCAAACTGTGCTATCCACTCCTCATATGTCGGGTACTCGTCGAACACATGCGTGCCAACCTGCCTGTTTTCACTATGAGCGTCCGCATTCTGGCCGTCGGGTGCTATATTATCCTCCACAGGCCATTTCTGGACGAATATGTTGTTGCAGAAGCGGTCATCGCCGTGAAGTATGGTCATGAAGCCCATTACTTCGGTGCGGTGAGGTATGTGATACGGCGTATAGCGGGGGTGAGTCCCACCGCCGACGCTGGTGAACGAGCCGCAGATCAGGTTGTGGACCATGGCCACTCCCTGGGTTGCGAAGCGGAGGCTAACGTCCGACAACAGGATGTTGTTGTCGATCAGGGTCGGTCCGTGGCTGACTTCGACGAATATATCCTGGGATACCATGCTGCCAGGCAGGAATTTCGTATGCGGCGGCCGCTGGTTGTCATGGAGCAGGTTCTGCGTGATTCGTGTGCCCTGGGCTTCCCAGTCGCACCAGATACCCATCGTGCAGTGGTGGATATGGTTGCGGCGCATGGTAACATCAATGGCCGCGTGCAGTTTGATACCGGCAATCTCCGCTCCTCCGAGTTCCGACATATTGTTGATGTGGTGTATATGGTTATCCTCGATTATACTGAACACGCTGCCCATGCGGCCGATGATCCCGCCCTGTTCGCAGTGGTGTATGTTGCATCGGCGGACGATATGGCTGCCCACTTTTTCTTTCAGCCACCCGTGGTACTGGCCGCGGCAGACCGCGTCTCGTTCCATCTGTGTTGGGCTCTTTACATGCTTATGGGTGAAATACTGCTCGTTGTCCGGGTCGAGATACTTGCCGAGCGAAATGCCTGCGCACTTGCTGTGGTATATTTCGCAGTCTTCGATGATCCATCCCTTGCTCCAGTGGGGGCCGATCATGCCGTCCTGGAAAGCCGCCGGCGGCGCCCATGTGGTGGCAGCCTTGGTTATTTTGAACCCTCTTACCGTGATATACCCGACGCCGGTCTCGGATGGCATGAAGCACCTGCGGCGGACATTGATTTCTACATTTTCACTGTTCGGGTCCAACCCCTGGAAGTTGGCATAGATTACCGTCTCATCACTGGCCGGATCCTGTTCGGTATACCATTTGCAAATGGAATCCTCCGGCACCCAACTGTACTCATAAACCTCGCCTTTGATGCACTCTTCAAGTGACGTGGCTTCGTACATCGCCTTGTCGTTCAAATAAACACAGCCGGTGTGCTTGTTTGGCTCAGCAAAATACCAATCGCCATATACCAGGGTCGTGTATGGGTTGTAATCGCCGAAAGTGCTGTTGGGGATGCGGCAGACCCAGACGTTTCCCTGGTAATGCTTCCAGGTCTTGACCTGTTCTGCGCCTGTGATCACGGCACCGAGGGGTGTTGTACTGATATAGGTAATACGGGAGTCTTCAGCACCGGAATGAGCCGGATCCACATATTCCCGGTAAATTCCCGGAGCTACCAGAACTTCATCACCAGGGAGTGCCAGCTTCGCCGCTTCACTGATTCTGCGGAATGGTCTTTCAATGGAACCGTTGCCGCTTTTGGGAGCATTTGCATCTACATAATATTTCATAGTAACCTCCTGTTTTGGATGTGCGTATTGTTGAAAGGGTATTAAGCCTGACATATACTATTATATTACTTGATTACGTGAGCAACAAGACAGGGGAGCGGCTCTTGTGTCCGGACAATGGAGTTGCACTGCGGGGTATGCCTGTTGCCGATCCGGTGTGGATGAATATTGCTGGCTGGCGTTTCCCTGTCACACTTTATCTGTGTGAGTTCTTAACCATTTTTTGAAATATGACGCTGTTTCCCTTTACAGATATAACACCCATGCCTTCTCCTTTCCCTGCCAGTGCATGATACGCTGTTGCATAACAGCAATCCGTTGTAGGCAGCTATGCAACATTTCATGTTCACAATATCGACAGCTTCATAGTAGGATAACTCCACACACGACAACTTTATAGCATAATAACTTCACACATGGCAGCTTCACATATGATAACTTCATAGTATGAAGCATTTACACATGATGGCTCACATATGGTGTTCTCACACATGATAGCCGCACACATGATGGCCTCACAATATTGATAACCTTGATGATCCTTGTTACAATTACACTATAATAATAAGTAAATGCATGATTTCGTATGGAAAGGTGCCGTAAAATCGCACTATTTTATCATACTGCAGGGATAATGCGATAATGAGAGCACATGATTATTACGGATATAAGGAAAACATCCGTCACGGGACGGTGGAGTTTCCCATCGAGCTGTATCACTCCCGTGGATTGATCGCCCCGTACCACTGGCATGACGAGTATGAATTTGTCTACATGAATGAAGGCAGCGTCTGCTGCAGGATCGGAGCGGAAATCTTCGATCTTGGCCAGGGTCAGTGCGCCTTCGTCAAAGGCGGCGCGTTGCATTCCCTCACAGCCGAAGCAAAAACTGATTTCGATTTTCATGCCGTTGTGTTCCATCCGTCCCTGGTACTCGGCGATATGGACATCTGCAAGAGATATTTCTCTGACGAATATATAATCCAAAACCGGTTCTCTCCCGGGAATGAGAAGGAAAGCGCCGTCATTGACGCTGTTAAGCTCCTTAGGGATACATTTGAAAGCAAGTCCTTCGGATATGAGCTCAGGGTTAAATCCCACCTGCTGCTTATCTTTTCCCGAATATTCGAGTCCGGCCTTTATCGGACAGATATGCCGGCGAGGAGCAAAAACCTCTCCGAGAGGCTGGAGAAGGTCATTAAATACATCCACAAGAATTTTCATACGGGATTAACAGTGAAAGACCTGGCAGACATATCCGGCTACAGTGTTTCACACTTCACCAGGTTTTTCAGGGAACTGACCGGGAAAACACCGATGGAGTATGTCATCCGCTTAAGGATCTACAACGCCTGCGACATGCTCAGGCACACGGACAAGAGCGTCCTGGACATATCGCTGGACTGCGGGTTCGAAAATGTAGGTCACTTTATCAAAACCTTCAGGAGGCATATGAATATAACCCCGTACCAGTATAAAAAGTACCGAACGCGGCAGTCGGACACCAGGCAGAAGCGGTAGCAAATGCGTCAACCGGACATTTTATAGGAAGTGCCGTGCAAGGTAACTAAAAATAATCTGCCGGTATGCCGAAAATTTTGCAGCAATGGTGAACGTAATTCCGGATATGGACTCACAGGAGATTTTCCTATATAATCATCTCATAGTAAGGATCAGGTATGTCACAGCTTTTTGTTGCTGATGTAAAGCGGTGGTTTAGATGAGTATCCAAAGCAGTGAGATAAAAGACAAGGTTATAAAAACGCTGGCTGAAAAGAATATGTGCAGTATAGCGACTGCCGGCAAGAATAACGTTGACAATGCGGTGGTGGCATATTATTCGGACGGCTTCGATGTATACTTCGGTTCGTTTTCTGATACGTTGAAGTGCAGGAACATCAGCATCAACCCCAATGTCGCCATATGTATCGACAATATCCAGATCCATGGGAAGGTGCGGCGGATCGAATACGGAAGCAGCGAATATATGATCTACAGAGAAAAGTATCTGGCAAAGTTCCCGCACTACAGGTTTTACTTTGAACTTGAAAACAATGAACTGTATAAAGTTACGCCTCTCGTGATATGGCATTATGACTCTGCAAAAGGTTTGATGCACAGGGATGTGCTCATCTTTGACAACGACTATTACCAGGAGATAGCTCCCTATGAAGCTCCAAAAGAGTTCAGAAAGAGGAGTGAAGGGAATTGACGCGGCACAACGATATTGTAGCGGGAAGATTTTTCTGCAAATGATGAATTTCTTTATTCCGGTTGTTTTCATCGCCCTGACAGCAGATATTGCAGAAAAAAGTGCGGGATGCTGATTAAGGATATGAAGGCATGCCAGTATTTCGCACAGTATTTTGAAAACATCTGGGCTGCTTCCGCTCCCATACCGGAGGAGTTGTAAGTGTTGATCCGAGATGGGCGGCACAATTCTTCACAGTAAGCAATATCACAGGCGATGCTGCACCGTAGTGTAAGAATGTAGACGACCATATACAGGATACATACAGGTCCGGGAGGAGGATATGCGAAGCGAACAGGAAGTTATGGAGCTGGTTTTGGGTGTGGCCAGGGCTGATGAGCGCATCCGGGCGGTGCTTCTTGTCGGCTCGAGAGCGAACCCGGCTGTGGCGAAAGATATCTGGCAGGATTACGACATCACTTGTTTTGTCGAAGATATAACGCCTTTCTATAACAATCCCGTGTGGGTCGAAGAACACTTCGGCAGACCGCTGATAATGCAGATGCCTGAAGCCATGCGCTATCCGGAAGGGGACGACACTTTTGCTTACCTGATGATCTTTCCCGACGGGGTCCGCATCGACCTCTCTTTTGATTTCAGGAAATATACGGATAACGGCGAACCTGCAGTCGTCCTGCTCGACAAGGACAATGGCAGCGGTTTTCTGCCGCCCCTGCCGGCTCCGAGCGACAGGTACTGGCATATCAAGCCGCCGTCGCCCCTCTTCTACTACTCATGCTGCAACAATTTCTGGTGGTGCCTTAACAATGCTGCAAAGGGCATAGCGCGGGATGAGCTTCCCTATGTCATGCATATGCTGAATGATGTGGTCCGGTCCGAACTGCATGACATGATCGATTACTATATCGGCGTGCTGCACGGATTCGAACTTTCCACGGGCAAAAACGGCAAGTACTTCAGAAAATACCTGCCTCCGGACATATATGAGCGATATGCCGCCACCTACTCCGGCAACAACTATGAAGAAATATGGGCGTCGATCGACACGATGTGTGATCTGTTCCATACGCTGGCGGTTGCTGTGGCGGAGCATTTCGGCTTCACTTACCGGCAGGAGGAAGAAAACGGGATGAGAGAATACCTGCGGATGGTCAAAGAACTCTGCTCAATGTAATGATCCCGTTATAATGATCTGTGCTTCAAAATCGTTACGTTTACAGAACAGGACACCAATTTTTTTGAATTTGACACACACCTGTCATATTTTCGTTTCTATTATTATTTATAATGGATCAACTACTATTATATATAATGAATCAGCTACATTATTTTGGTTCAGTTACTACAGCATGGCATGGAGGATTTCAGAATCAAATATGTCAATTGATTAAAGAGTGATTGAAAAGGAGTGGTAAATATGCCGAGACCTGCAACGAAAAAGGATCTGATTTCTGCCGCAAACGAACAGTTCGACAAGATGTGGGCGCTCATCGACAGTATGACGGAGGAGGAGAGAGGCAAGCCTTTTAAATTCGGCGACGATCCTGGTGAAGAAGAGGCTCACTGGAAGCGCGACAAAAACCTGCGGGACGTTCTTGTCCATCTGTATGAGTGGCACCAGCTCCTGCTGAACTGGATCAACTCCAACCTGAAGGGCAGACATGTGCCATTTCTGCCTGAGCCGTACACCTGGAAAACGTACGGCGTGATGAACATGAAGTTCTGGGAGAAGCACCAGTCCACACCATACGAGGATGCAAGGAAAATGCTCATGCAGAGCCATAAGGAAGTGATGGCGCTCATCGAGGGCTTCACAAACGAAGAACTGTTCGAGAAGCAGCATTTCAAATGGAGCGGCACGACCAATATCGGCAGTTACTTCATCAGTAACACATCCAGCCATTATAACTGGGCGATCAAAAAAATAAAGAGGCAGATAAAGAAGCTGCGCTGATATGGTATGATTGATATGTGGATAAACAGGTATATGGATATATCATCATATGCCTGCTATATATCTGCTATATACTCGCTATATACCTTCAGTAAACAGCATGCCTGCAGTAGATTGCACAAAAAGTCGGGCGTCGCTTTCCGGTACATATTATAATGAAACCACAGCCGGAGAGGAGTAATTAGTATGATAGGGTGGACAGAGGGTATTCAGAATGCGATCGAGTATATCGAGGAAAACCTTACGGAGGAACTGAGCATCCGGGAAATCGCTGAAAAAGCATGCGTTTCAGCGTTCCATTTCCAGAGGATATTCAATACTCTGTGCGGTTTCACGATGGGAGAATACATCAGGAACCGCAGGCTAAGCCTTGCAGCGCAGGAACTCGCTCGGTCGGATGCCAAAGTGATCGATGTTGCAATGAAATACGGCTACTATTCTCCGGACAGTTTTACCCGCGCGTTCGCCAGGTTTCACGGAATCTCTCCTTCGGCTGCCAAATTGAGGGGTGCAAGACTAAAATCATTTGCACGGGTCAAATTAAAATTAGTATTGGAGGGCGGTACTATGCTGGAGTACAAAATAGTCGAAAAAGAGCAGTTTACTGTAATGGGCAAGGCAAGGAATTTTGACCCCGACACTGCCACAACAGAGATCCCAAAGTTCTGGGACGAACATAACCGCAACGGAGACAGCAGTATCGTTGTCGGGATGTATGGAGTCTGTATCGACACCGACGGGAAGGAATTTGAATATATGATCGCTGACAACTACCTGCCGTGGAATGAGATACCGGAAGGCTATAAAACGAGAGTGATCCCTGCCGGGACCTGGGCAGTGTTCCCGTGCAGAGGCGCATTGCCGAAGTCGCTGCAGGATGTCAACAGAAGGATCTGGAGCGAGTGGCTGCCAAGCTGCAAGGATTACAGGATCGCAGGCAATTATAACATCGAAATGTATGCACCACCCACTGAAAATCCGGATGACTACTATTGCGAGATATGGATACCGGTCGAGAAGGTCTGAGAGAAGCGATTCGGAAAGCCCTGTAGCATTGATCCGGGAAAGCCAGGCAATAGTGATTCGGGAAGGTTTGAAACGATGATCTCTGAAGGACCGGAAGCGGCGGTCCGGGATGGCCCGGCAACAGCGACCGGCCAAATTAACAGCGACAGGCTTGTTTTGAAGTACCCATCGGCAATGACCGTCAGATTTCTTTTGACGGCCATTTGCTTTTTTGATATTTAAAATACAATATATTGTCAATGCGGCTTGACTAAAAACAGGGATGGATGGCATGCCGGATTGCCGGCAGGCCTGAATGGATGAGCAAATCCCCGGAGGGAGGGCTGGGATGGCTGTTACGTACAGGAAAGCCACACATAATGATGTCGAGCTGCTAATCAGGCTGCGCCTCGACTTCCTGACCGAGGACCGGGGCGATCTCGGCAAAGACACAACAGAGGCGATCATTTCACAGCTGCGGGATTACTTTGCACGGCAGATGAACAAAAGCTTCGTTGCGCTTCTCGCTGAAGACAACGGTCAGGCGGTTTCGGCCGTGTTCATGGCAGTTGCGGGAAAGCCGGCAAACCCATCGTTTATAACGGGCAAGACAGCAACTATACTGAATGTGTATACATATCCCGAGTATCGCCGAAAGGGGATCGCGACGCAGTTGCTCACCATGATGATCGAAGAAGCGAAGACGATGGATATTTCATACCTGGAACTTTCCGCCACCGATGCCGGCAAACCGTTATATGAAAAACCCGGGTTTATAAAAAGGCAGTCAAAACATACCGAGATGAGGCTGGAACTGACTTGACAAGTCAAAGTATATTATGTAATAATATCCCAAACGGTGAGTATGCATAAGCATCAGGCGAAGAAAACAGGATACCCCCTTCAGGGAAGGGGTCTCCTGAAATGAGGATCGCCCATGGGATGTGAGCTGCATAGAGGCAGCAAAGCCTTACACGTGGAATGATAACCCGCGGAGTCACTTACAGTTGATTCTGCGGGTTTTTGTATACGCAGATAAAAGAGTATATGGACACAAATGCAGCACAGCATGGATATATACCCAGAGAACAACTCGTAGTTTCGAGATGTAAACCAGAAGATATACTGAGGGGGTGTCGGATATATTCGATCCTGAGCGGGTGCGGCAATTTTACAATGAATATGGCGAAAAGGAATGGAACCGCCTGGATTTGTCCGCATATCACAGGCTTGTTTACCATAATCATGTGAAGTTCATGGAACCCCACATAGGGCCAGGGAAGCATGTGCTTGATGCCGGCTGCGGGGCAGGGAGGTTCAGTATCTATATTGCTCAAAGCGGGAGTAAAGTGACTCTCCTGGATATATCAGACGGTCAACTTGCACTGGCAAGGCAGAAGATAAATGAAATGGGTCTGGATGGCCAGGTGGAGGGGTACATTAACGCCAGTGTTACAAACCTTGATATGATCCCGGACGATTATTTTGATACGGTCATTTGCTACGGGGCAGTGCTGAATTACCTTTTCAGCGATGCAAAAGGAGCGGTCGACGAATTGAAGAGAGTCACCAGGAACAACGGGATGCTGCTCCTGAGCGTCAACAATTTGTATGGAGTTTTGCGTTTGTGCGCTGTCAATGAAGGAATGGTTCCCGAAAACTTCTGGGGCCAGCCTGAGTACTGGAAAATTTATGAGATCGCTTCGACCGGTGATATAGATCATCCTGGCGTTAACCAGCCTCCCCGCCATTTCTATACTGCGGCCGAGATAAAAAAACTGCTCGGGGATGCCGGATTTGTGGAAATAGTGCTGGGAGCTTCTCCTTCAATAATGTCCGGATTGAGGACCCAGGCAGTCCTGCTCGAGGGGAATGAAACTGCCTGGAAAACAATACTTGATATGGAGGACCTGACATACTGCGACGAATATCTTGCGGATGCGGGCGAGCATCTGCTGGCGAAAGGCAGGGTGCAGAAAGGCCGGGGAAAGTCCGGTACAGCAGAAGCCGGATCAGAAAAAAATGAAATGAGTGATATCATGATCGAAACAGACAGGCTTATATTAAGAGAGTTCAAAAAAGAGGACTGGAAAGAAATACACCTTTATGCCTCTGATCCGGAAGTGGTGAGGTTCATGCCGTGGGGTCCCAATACCGTAGAACATACCCGGAATTTTGTTGACCTGGCATTGGCTGAAAATGCGAAGGATCCCCGTACAGAATACCATCTGGTCGTGATCGAAAAGAACACCGGCACCTTGATCGGTGCTGTCATGCTTACATTAGGAGTACATGATGACAGGCAGGGGATGCTCGGATACTGTTACTCAAGAAAAGCCTGGGGACAGGGCTTTGGTACGGAAGCGGCCGGAGCGCTCATAAAATTCGGGTTTGAGAAGCTGAACCTTCACCGTATATGGGCAAATTGCGATGTGTTAAATTTCGGATCGCAGAGAGTTCTTGAGAAAAATGGGATGCGCAGGGAAGGATGCTTTAAAAAAGCAGCTTTTATCAAGGGCGAATGGTGTGACGATTATCATTATGCTATCCTTAAAGAGGAATGGAAAGGCAGGGGTGAATGAGGCATGAAATCCGATGAACTGTACAACAGGCTGAAAAGAGACTTTATCAGGGAGGGCATAACTGACTATGACTGGGCGGCCAGGATGCCCGGCCTGCACAAATACCTGCATGATGATTTCATAAAAACCGGCATGGGCCTGATGTGCGATTTCACAGATAAGATCGAAAAGGTTTATACTACGGTGTTTTTGTCCGACAGGGTGCTTTCCGGAGTGTTATCTGACAATATCACGAACGCGATGATATTCTCCCACCACCCTGTGAACTGGGATATCGAACACCATAACGGGACATATCCCCCTTCAGAGAAATACCTTCAGGAACTGTGGGACAGGAACATATCCATATATGTCCTGCACCATCCGCTTGACAATTACGGTGAATACTCGACCTGCAAAACCCTGGCCGACAGTATCGGTCTCAGGATCGAGCGCCCTGCGTTCCTGTATTGCGGTGCCCTGTGCGGAGTGATAGGCACGATGGACTGCAGGAGTATCAGTGAACTGCATGAGCATTTTTCAAGGGCGATGGGGCACAAAACGAGTTTGCACCGGTACGGGGACGAAAACATTGGGGGAAAGAAGATCGCCGTCTGCCCCGGCGGCGGCAACGACTCTTTAGTTATAAACGAGATGCTGGAAAATGGCATTAAGATCCTGGTTACAGGTGTTACCATTGTAAATGACCATTCAAGGGAAACGCATGAGCTTGAAAAAGCAAACGGCATCAACCTGCTGGGCGGCACGCATTATTCTACCGAGAAGTTTGCCCCGATGAAAATGTGCAGGTATTTCGAGAGCCTGGGGCTGCCAGCGGAGTTTGTCGAGGATGAGCCGAAATTGTACGACTTGTGATCCCGGCATGGGCGGAGATGACCGTGACACCGAAGGAGATTGTCGATGAGATGAACAGGTAAGGGGTATGGCAACACTCTGGTTGTTATATAATAACTGTACCGGTGCCATACTCCGGCTAAACATGGATAACATCGGAAGGGAGGTGTTGTTGGAAGGCGATGAAATCAGGTGACTTTTACAGGGAGTTTGAGATAAGTTTTGCATCATGGGCAGAGGCTATAGATGACATAAGAGCCGCCTTTATTGTGGGATCAAGAGCGCGTGTTGATCATCCTGCGGATGAGTGGGCTGACCTGGACATTATTTTATACGCAAAAAACAGTGATTTTTATCTGCATAATATTGATTGGCTGAAAAACCTCGGCAATATTTGGGTGACATTTGCCTATCAGACTTCAGGCGGCGAACCTGAGCGCCTTACATTATTTGAAGGCGGATTTCAGGTCGATATCGTATTTCTGCCCAGCGACTGCCTGTACCAGTTGGTGAAGGAAAGATCGACCCCGTACAATTTCCGCAGAGGGGTAAGGGTATTGGTAGACAAGGATAATGTGAGCGGGTATATAATTCCGTCGGATTTTAAGCCTGCAGCCTCTCCGGCAATCGATGAAAGATCTTTTGTCCAGGTTGTCAATATGTTTTTCTTTGGTGCCCTTTATACAGCCAAGCAAATCCTGCGCAATGAATTGTGGGCGGCAAAATCAAGGGAAAATGATTTGCGGATACTTATGCTTCAAATGATCGAATGGCATGCGAAGGCATTGCATGGCGATGATTATGATGTCTGGCATGGCGGACGGTTCCTGCATTAATGGGCAGATCAAAAGACATTAGAGGAACTGAAAAGTACTTTTTCTCTATATGAAAAGGCAGACTGCTTAAGCGGCTTGCTGGCATCTATCGACCTGTTCCGCAGGCTGTCCGTTGAAACGGCTGATAAACTGAAACTGGAGTATCCGGTGGACACCGATTATCATATTACCAACTGGATCAGGGAAAACACACAAGCCTAAATTCTGATAATTGAACCGGACAGAGGTGTAAAAATGACAAACAAAGAAATATTACGGATCGCCATGGAGCAATCAGCCCTGGATCTCAACTGCAGTCCGGATGATTTCATGCGGAACGATCACGTGGTCGTTGTCAACTCCAAACTGGGACCGTCAGCGAAAAAGTATTATAAAGAGCCGATCACGTGCTTTTTCGTTTCGTATGGAAGCAATATCGTGGCGTCTGTGAAAGAAGAGTACCACGATATCGCAGCGGAATACATCAATAAGTTCGAACATTCTCATTGCTTCAGAACACCCAATATACACTGGCTGGACGAGAAACTGGCTGAAAAAGGGCAGAAGGTCTGCTTCATGGCCGAGTATTTCCTGCCTGACATAAATAAACTGCGGCCTCTGCCGTGCGATTACGAAATGAGTATCCTTGATCCGCCGGATTTTGCAGATTTGTATAGACCTGAATGGAGAAATGCGCTGACTGAAAGCCGCAGAGAGCTGGATATGCTCGGAGTGGGAGCTTATGACGGAGACAGGCTGATCGGGCTTGCGGGCTGTTCGGCTGACTGTGAACGGATGTGGCAGATCGGTGTGGATGTACTGCCCGAATACCCAAAAAGAGGGATTAGCGCGGCACTCACCAGCAGGTTGGCAATAGAGGTATTAAAACGTGGCAAAGTTCCTTTCTACTGCTGTGCATGGTCGAATATCAGGTCAGCGGGAAACGCAGTGAAAAGCGGACTTGTCCCGGCATGGGCAGAGATGACCGTGATGCCAAAAGAAATGGTCGATGAGTTGAACAGGTGAGAGGAGTGTCGCGTATGACTGCTGTAATGAATTCTGGAACGTAACGACTTATGTTGTCAAGGGACTGTGCCGCAGGGAGATACTGTTTGCAGTTGACCATCTTAACCATATTTAATACATATAGATCCTTTTACATGATAAGTACCTGAACGCATACCTTGGGTCATCGGTCAGTTCGAAAGTTATCTCTGGCTGCTGGTCCCGTTTCAGTATTTCTGCATAATCCGGCCGTTTCAGAACCTCGCCGAGGATATGGCGAAAGCCAGCATCTGCGCTGCCTTCACCACAGTAATCCATGAGCGCCTTCATATTGTCGCTGACCGCTGTGTATGGTGAACTGAAATCATCCGGTTCTCTAAATGAGAACCCGTCAAATGTCGCTGTGTAGATGCCTTCTCCTGCTTTTGACAGGGAGGTCAGGCGATAGTAAGTCGATCCGGTAACATCCCAACCGGTCGCAGTATATTCCCCATTTGAAAAATCCAGGTATACGGAACTGCGATGTTTAATTTCCACCCCTGTCAAAAATCGTTCAACTATCTCTTTAAACCTTTGGGCCGTCAATGGGATTTTTCCAAAGTAGTCCCTGTCGATCCGGATCGACATTATTGCTACGAACTGTGTCAGTTGATCCCAATCGGGCTTTTTTCCGGAGCCGAAATCCGGAAGCAGTCTCCATTCATAACATACATTAGGTCCGCTTTCGATCTGGTAATCATAGAACAGTCTGACGAGATTTTCGTCCACTTCAGGGACTTCTGCCGCATCCTGAAGCAATGCTCTTATTCTATTCGCGGCAGAGTCATCAATACTGCCTGTATTTGATTGCTGCTCCGGGTCTGTTTGTTGACCGGGATCTGCCTGTTGCGGCTGTGTATCGTCGATACTGCCGGGAGTTGTTTCACTATCCTGAGTTGATTCATCAGCATTTGCCCGACCAGGGGTTTTATCAAACTTATCGGCAGCATCCGGATCGTCTGTACCATCGGTATCGTCTCCGGAAGAAGTTTCATCGCTTTCATGCTGATCAGTGTCATAAACGGGATTATCAGCAGGATCCTCCACAGAGGCATCAGTCGGGACATCAACAGCGTCAGGGACAGTATCTTCAGCGGAATCTCCGGCAAAGTCCCTGACGGGACCCCCTGACATCCGCAGAAGTGATATCAGATGCTTTATTACAGGCCGCCAATAACACCAAACTAAGGATCAGGATCAATATAAAAGTTGTTTTTCTGGACATACTCCGTACATATCCCTTAAGTTAATGGCGCTTTTCGGGTAATCACCCATACATATATAAACATACTTGCACGCGGTTTGCAACAAATTAACAGGAATATCGTGTAAAAAGATATTTGGTAAGTAGTTTGATTTCAACGTGGATTTAGGTGTAATATAATGGTTGAAAACACTAAAAACAGTATCTGTTGTCTGATTGTTAACATACTCTGTTTTTTGGCTAAGTGTGTTTACTGTCTTGTAATATTTATATGTTATATAGTTCGGTTTGGAGGTACAACAGGTTATATGTTGATACCCGGATGCCAATGGCTCCTCTGTCTATGGGAGTTTGGAGCCGTGTACCGATCTCGGTCGTCAGGAACGCCTAAAATGAAATAATCGCTCAATTGGATTTCAGGTTTTATCCGACAGGCAATAAACGCACTCTGCCTCTTTCAATAAAAAAGTGGACGGCATTTGGCTGCTGGATGAATCCTTTTACCCCATAGAATGTATCCGGCAGCCGATTGACCGGACAAGCGACGAGATCAGTGTGATCCTGAATGATGCATTAGCCAGGGGGAGAAAAGCTAGTCTGGTACATCAGGCAGGCTTTAGTACTGTTGAACCTGTTGCTTCTGATGGGTTTGCCCTTATTGATACTTCATTTCAGGCCAAAGATCTGAACTCTGCTCAGTTCAGTTTTTTGGAATTGGTTCGGAGCCTGAAGGATACAAATGCTGTTAAGCAATGCTTTTATGATGCATTTGTGCCGGATGCAGCAGAAAAATATATCGTATATTTATTTAACGATCGTTTCGACGTCTTCAGAGATACGGAAAAAGGTTTGGCCGAAAATACAGCGATTGCAGGAGTGCAGATATGTCTGGGTCTTTGGCAGACTGATCATTTTACTGTCTGGGAGAGTTCTGAAAACAGGTTGGTTTTGCTGCTCGAAATAGATTATCCCGATTTTTCGGAAACATACTGCAGGCCATTGCGGTTACACAAGATTGGGGAGAAATGGCTCCTGGATCAGTCTTATGAAGGCAGAGCCAAATGGTATTCATGGGAACAGTAAATGGCTGCTGATTCCTTCATATCTACAGGAATATCACTTAAAGCAGAAAGCTCGGAAATGATGACGTTGTTATGGTATACTATAAGAAAAAACTTGACCGGATCTCCATTATAAAACGGATTATAAAAGAGAGCGAAGGTGATGCTGAATGGCACCGGGTAAAGACAGAAGGCTGCTTAAATACCTGGTATTTGCATTTGCCATAGCATGGGTACTTCAGATCATTGCCGGCATCCTGTATTGGGAATGGCAATTAGCAGGGTATTCGGCAGTTCTGGCGATTTCAATGTTGGCTCCGCTTGTCGCTGCGGCGCTGTCCGGGGTCGAATGGAAAGAAGCAGGCTGGAAGCCTGTGATCAGGGGCAACATCCGGTATATACTGGCTGCGTGGATAGCTCCGGTGCTGCTTGGCATTGCCGGGGCAGCGATATATTTCCTTCTGTTCCCCGGGGCGTTGGATACGAAATTTGACCAAATAGTTTCCATACTCGGAAAAGAAGGAGCGGATATGCTGGAAGCCAGCGGCATATCCATACCGGCATACATAGCCATAAGCAGCGGGACCTCGATGATATGGGCGCCCTGGTTCAACATGTTCTTTGCAGTCGGTGAAGAAGCCGGCTGGAGAGGGGCGATGTATCCGATACTGAAGGAACGCCTGGGAGTAACAAAGGGACGCATCGTCGGCGGCATTATCTGGGGAGTGTGGCACTGGCCGATCATGCTCCTGACCGGGTATGAATACGGGACGGATTACTGGGGGGCTCCTGTAAGCGGACCGTTGCTGTTCTGTGTCATCACGGTGGCAATGGGTATCCTGTTTGACTATTTGTATGAGAAGACGAACTGTATCTGGGTACCGGCTCTGTGCCACGGTTCGCTCAACGCTTTTGCGGGAATGCCCGCACTTATCATGAATCCGGCCTATCCGGACCAACTGCTGCTTGGACCGCTGATGATCGGAATAATAGGCGGTTTTCCGCTGATCCTTTCCGCTGTGCTGATAAGTATCAAGGCTCCGCGTGCTGTTCCTCCGGCAAAGACCGGCCCGCAGGGTTCTGAAGTCCAGAAAGTTCCGGAAGCTCTGGAAACCCGGGAAGCCGAATAATGATTGGTCAGGCATCCGATGTAAGCCAGCAAGAGATCAGGATATACGCCTTGAATTCTGCTGAGCTGTACCGGTCCTGACTGTTCCGGACTGCTCCGGTCAGCACTTTCCGGACTGCACCGGTCAGCACTTTACCTGGCTGCACCGGTCAGCACCTTGCCGGACTGTATCAGGCAGCACTTTACCCGACTGTGCCGGTCAGCACTTTGCCGGACTGGTTAGCGGAGGTTGTTATGGGTCTATTCAACCTTTTCAAAAGGAAAAAAGGCAGCAAATCCGGATACGAGCATCTCAATGATGCCTGCAATGCAGCGTTTGAAAGCGCTTTCCACAAGTGCAGGCTTGACTTCGGGCGCGAGTTCGTAGAAATGATGGAAATGAAATCGAAACTCCTTGATTTTCTGAAGTCCGCAAAAACCACCGCCGCGCAGGAACTGATCGCGAAGAAACTGCTCGAACTCATCCCTGTATACTTCAGGATCACTGAAGCCTATGTTTCAGCCAGGAAAAGCAATCAACAGGGGGAAGCCCATACACAGGCGCTCAGCGAAATCGATGAAAGGATGAGAAGGGCATATTCCCTGATAAACGATCTGAATGCCCGGTTTTACCTGTGCACTGACGAGTTGTCGGGAACTTCCGCATATGATGAGATAATCAATGAAGCGGAGGCTCTCCGCAATGTTATCAGCAAAAGCAGCAGGAGACAAAAGCATGGACATTTTTAAGGTCATGAAGTTCAGGTATAGGTTCAGAAAGCATCAGCAAATGATGCTGGACAAGTTGGACAGGAAGCTGAGATCAAGCAGGAGAAAGGTGTTCAGGTTCCATCTGGTTGCACCGCCCGGTTCGGGGAAGACTATCGTTGGATTGGAAATAGCCAGGAGGCTGGACGTTCCGACGGCAGTCATCTGTCCGAACATAACGATACAGGGCCAGTGGGCTGATAAAATCAGGCTGTTCCTTCCTGAATACGGTGCGGACGCGCTCCCTGAAGAGATAAACATAGGTACCCCGACCATTAAACCGGTCAATATTTTTACATATCAGATGCTGAGCGTGCCGTGCGGGGATGACGAGGCCCTTGTCAGGACGGCGGAAAACAGATGGGCCGAAGAAGTGAGCCAAAGCCAGAATACAGGCATAGAAGAAGCTCTCCTGAGGATCTGCAGGATGAGGGATTCGAACCCCCGTTTGTATAAAGCCGAGATATCCAAAATCAATAAAAAACTGAGGCAGAAATATCTCAATGAAGCTAAATGCGACCTTTCCAAAATACTTCACCCAAATACCGTAAACCTGATAGATGGACTCAAAAGGTACGGGATCAGGGCGGTTATTTTCGACGAATGCCATCACCTCCAGAACTACTGGGCACTTGTCATGAAGGAGATAGTGAGCAGGGTGGGAGTCAAATACATAATCGGCCTGACTGCCACGCCGCCTGTGGATGAAGGAAATGAAGACCTGCTGCATTATACCGATCTGTTCGGAGAAATAGATTTCCAGCTTCCAACGCCGGCCGTTATAAAAGACGGGATGCTGGCGCCGTTCCAGGACCTTGTCTATTTCTGCAGACCTGCCCCGGCAGAGCTTGAATACATCAGGAACTGCCACAAAAAATTCAGGTTGCTGGCGGACAAATTCAACAAGGAAAACAGTGATTTCTTTTTCTGGATCGTCGACAGGATCGTGAAAAGAAGGCTTATTTCCGGTGAAACACAGGATTGGACGAAATTTATCAATTCGAGGCCGAATTTTGCTATCGCGGGTGTAAAGTTCCTGCTGCAGATGAAATATAAGATCCCTTGGGACATTACCGTTACGGAGAACATGTACGAGCCAATGACTCTCGACGACTGGATCTGCCTTATCGAGGACTATGCTCTGAATCTCCTGAAACTGAGTTCGGATGAAAAAGACATCAACCTGTATGCTGAAATCAGGGATGCGCTGCGGGACCTGGGTTATGTTCTGACCGAAAAGGGGATAAGGGCGCACAGTTCCCTGATGGACAGGGTCCTGGCATACAGCAGGAGTAAGCTTGAGGCAGTTAAGACGATCTTGAAAACTGAGATGTCGGCGTGCGGTGACAGGATCAGGGCTGCGATAATAACCGATTTCGAAATATCCAATGCGTTGTCGCTCAAGAAGGCCAAAAACGTGAACGATGACAAATGCGGCGGCGCTATTAGTGTAATGAAGGAACTTGTGTCCGATGATATTACCGATGAACTGGATCCAGTGATGGTCACGGCGAAAAGCCTGATTTGCGACGATGACCTGGCGGAGGAGTATGTCAGGCTTGGCCTGGAATGGGCAGGAGAGCTGTCGCTCGAAATAGATTTTTCACTGAAGCCGGCCGAATTCGGCAAGTTCGTGTTCGTAGAGGGTTCGGGCAGGGACTGGAGTTCAAGGACGGCAGTGCTTTTTACTACGTACCTTTTTGAAAAGGGTGTTACGAAGTGCATCGTCGGGACAAGAGGCCTGCTCAGTGAAGGCTGGGATACGCTGAACCTGAACACACTGATAGATCTGTCGGTGATGACGACCTATGCATCGGTCAACCAACTGAGGGGCAGGAGCATCCGGAAATCGAATGACGACCCGAAAAAAGTGTCGAACAACTGGGATGTCATTTGCGTCGCGCCTGACCTGGAGCAAGGCTATAACGATTTGAAAAGGCTTTACAAAAAGCACGACCAGTTCTATGGCATTTGCGATGACGGGCAGATACAGATGGGCGTCAACCATATCGACCCCATGCTTGGTGAGATCGGTCACAGGCTGGACGACGAGGACATTACGGCGATCAATGAAAAGATGCTGAAAGCGGCAGTCAACAGGGATAAAGCATATGAGGCCTGGAAGGTAGGCGAGCCGTACGACAACATGGAACTGGGATGCTGTGAGATCAAGCTGCTGAAGCCTGTAAGCATGAAGGACGGCAGCCTGTTCCCGGATGAGAGGAGGACTCTGAAGAGCAAAATCGTGAGGAGCGTTCTGAAGCTTGCAGGGACAGTCATGTCAGCCACGGCAGCCGGCACCTTCACCGCATCTGCATATACTGCGTCTGTACAGGCATCAGCAACTGCAGCGACGGCTGTTCCTTTACTGGGATTTGCCGTCCCGTTGCTGGGCTTTTCAGCGATTCTTGGTTATAAGACATTCACAGGGTTCAGGGATATGTGGGCTTACGGGAAGGATAATTTCTTCCAGTTGTCGGTCAAGTCCTCTGTTCACGATATAGCCAGGTGCGTTCTCAATGCGCTCCGGGAATGTGAACTGATAAGTTACCGTGCAAAGGAAGATGATATCGTGATAACCGAGAGGACGGACGGCACGGTCAGGGTGTATCTGAACGGCAGCAATGCTGATTCCGCCCTGTTCTCTGTTTCTCTTTCCCAGGTTTTCGCCCCGATCGAGGACCAGAGATATGCAATACAGAGGTTTGAAGTTTTTGTGCCGAAAGGCGGTTTTGAGAAATTCATTTACTTGTTCAGATACGGCATCGATAAGTATTCGCCGATGCTTTCAGCTTACCATCCCCTTCCCGAAGTATTCAGTGTCAGGGAGAAAGCCCTGGTCTTCAGAAAGTACTGGAACAAGTATGTAAGCCCGGGGGATATGGTATTCCTGAAAGGCGAAAGAGGCCGGGAGGTCATCGAAAAGTACGGCAGGATAAATTCTCTCGGGGCACGCAGGATGGATATGAAGATCTGGAAGTAACCAGGACCAAGTGGATTTGTATTGACCGGAATGAAGGGTTTTTGCGTTAACCAGAACCAGGGGATTGCGTGTTACCGGAACCAGGGAGTTGTGCGTTACCGGAACCAGGGAGTTGT
>JAAZKL010000301.1 GCA_012799845.1 Clostridiaceae bacterium | reverse complement strand
GTCCGGCCGCACTGGCAGGCAGCCCTATTTCATCGGCGGTGACGCTGCCGCCGTATTTCCGCTGCATGGATATCTTGAGCATGTTCCCGATCACAGTTGGCGAAAGCCCTGTAGTATATGAATTGACGATGAAAAACAGCGGCTTCTCCGTGAGTACGTCCATGCACATGGTAATCAGGCTGAATATATTGTCCTCGATCTTCCACAGCTCGCCGTTGGGTCCCCTTCCGTATGAAGGCGGATCCATGATCACCGCATCGTATTTTCTGCCCCTCCTGATTTCGCGGCCGACGAATTTAACCACATCGTCGACTATAAGCCTGACGGGCCTGTCCGCCAGCTTTGACAGGGCCAGGTTCTCCTTCGCCCTGGTGACCATGCCCTTGGAGGCATCAACATGGCAGACCCCGGCGCCAGCATGGGCGGCTGCGACAGTGGCTCCCCCTGTATAGGCAAACAGGTTGAGCACGCTGATCTTCCTTCCCGGTGCTTTCCCTTCTCTTCCGCCCTTGCTTCCGTCTTCCGCCCCTTCCGCCCGTATGGCACTTCTTACTTTATCCTCTATCCACTTCCAGTTGACGGCCTGCTCCGGGAAAAGGCCGGTATGCTTGAAGCCGGTTGGCTCCACGTAGAACTGCATCTCACCGTACCTTACCGTCCATTGCGCCGGCAGTTTCGTGAAATATTCCCACCTGCCGCCTCCGCTGCTGCTCCTGTGATAATGGGCATCGACGGTCTTCCATGCCTTCCCGTTTCCGGTGACAGGCCAGATCGCCTGGGGATCGGGCCTCCTCAATATATATCTGCCCCATCTCTCAAGCTTCTCTCCCCCGCCGGCATCTATAAGCTCATAATCATTCCAGTCATCAGCAAGCAGCATCGCCATTCCTCCGGAACCTGATCTCCGGCTTTCCTTCCCGGAAAGCCCGTCTGCAGACAGCAGTATTCCTGCCCCGCAGTTGCTGTATCTCTCGATTACCTGTATAAAATACATTTTTCCCGTTCCAGATGATTTTACCACATCACATTGCTTAAATGAAAGACAGTGTTTGTGGTTCGTGCGCCTAATAAGTGGAGCAGTGCATACAAGCCAAGGCTGCTGATCTTAATAAGGTATCGCCTTTATCACTGTAAACTCTTCCAGCATTTCCAGGTCTTCGTCGCTGGTATGCACCAACAGGGTCACAAGTAATTGGGGGCCGATTTTTGCATACTCGAGTTTTTCATAATCGGTGCGGGAATAATCAAACATCTCCATATCGATGAATCGGGACAGTTCATAGCGAGTGACTTCAACGGGTCCAAAGCCGAAATCCCTGGTTTCCCGGCTACTCTTATCAACTGTATAATTTCCCTTAAGGTGCTCCTCCAGCTCTTTCTCATTGTACACGCCGAAAAAAGCACTGTCGTTTAACATGGTAAGCCAATAGTTAAGTTCGTTGGTTGCCCTCAGCACTTCCTGTCCGGTTGCCAGCTCACCGTCCGCCAGCGCCTGGACAGGTTCACCATCCTCATTCACCCAGACCTCGACCTGTTCTTCATCAGTGAAACCGTCGGAACGTTCTTCATAATATTTGCACGCATAATGCCTTGTCTTCTGCCCTTCGACCGTTTCTTCACCGGCAAGGCTGAAAGAAATGTTAAAAGTAAATTTGGGAGATATCTTTCTGGCACTCCCGATTCTGCACTCAAATTCCCTGAAGTAAAGCAACCACTGAAATATCTCTTCAGAAGTAAAATGGTAGAACTCATTGCTGTTGTCGTTTTTACCGGGACCGTAATCCCACCCGTCCTCCCGGCCGGGTTCGTCGGACCATCCGCCGTCCCATCCGGCACCGTAATCATCAAAAACGTCATTCAGAAGGTCATTGAGGTATACGCCGGAATCATCCCTGTCGTTCCTGGAATATTTTCCGGAGTCAACAGTACTTTTCGCAGAATCGCGTTCCGACGTGATCATCGGGTCCCCGTCGGAGTCCTTTCTCCTGACCTTTACGCCGCAGCCTGAAGCAGAAACAAGCAATACCAGTATCAATGCCAGTGCCGTCAATTTTTTCATATCATTGACTCTCCTTTGCAAAAGCAGGATTTGATAATAATGATTTGTTCACCTGACGTAATTGATTATATTACAGAATATGCAAATAAACAATGGGCAGGGATGATAAAGG
This sequence comes from Clostridiaceae bacterium, assembly GCA_012799845.1. Taxonomy (GTDB): domain Bacteria; phylum Bacillota; class Clostridia; order Acetivibrionales; family DTU013; genus DTU013. The sequence continues at coordinate 9,723 of JAAZKL010000301.1, read as the reverse complement.
CCGTCCGGTTTTTACCGCAGAAGTATTTGCAACATGACACAGAATCACCCTCGCAGACGAATAGCCTTTATCATCCCTGCTCATTAGCCTGGCAATCTATTGATACCGCATTTATTTCAGTTCCCTGCCGCCGTCGCCGACCTCGGAAATGTAGAAAGACGGCACCAGCCCGGTCCTTGCCGTATATCCTCTCCCTACCTCATCGATGAACCTGTCGACGGCGTCTTCCCTGACAATGCTGACAGTGCAGCCGCCAAAGCCCGCGCCAGTCATCCTCGAACCTGCAACGCCGTCCACCTTCAGCGCCTCTTCCACCAGGGCGTCGAGTTCGGCGCCGGTTACCTCGTAGAGGTCCCTGAGGGAATCATGTGATGCGATCATGTACCCGCCGAAAAGAGCGATATCGTCATTTTTCAACGCCTCGACAGACTTCAGGACCCTGTCGTCCTCTGCTATCACATGTTCAGCCCGTTTCCGGATGACTTCGTCCTTAATCTCATGTTTGAACCTGTTGAAGTCGTCCATAGAAATCTCGCCAAGGCAGCTCGCTCCAGGCAGGAATTCCTTCAATATCCCGAACGCTGCTTCACACTGGCTCCTTCTTTCGTTGTACTTGGAATCTGCCAGTCCCCTCTTCTTGTTAGTGTTCGCGATGACTATCCTGTACCCTTTCAGGTTCAGCGGCACATGCTGATAGCTCAGATCCCTGCAGTTCAGGAATATGGCGTGGTCCTTCTTTCCCATCGCTGATGCGAACTGGTCCATTATCCCGCAGTTGACGCCTACATATCTGTTTTCTGCCTTCTGGCAGATCAGGGCCATTTCGATCATATCGAGCGGCTGGTCAAGATTGTATGCCGTATTGCCCAGTGATACCAGTGCGACGGCCGTTGCGACTTCTATTGCGGCGGATGACGAAAGCCCGGCTCCCAGCGGCACCGTGTCATGGTACAGTAAATCGCAGCCAACCAGTTTATAGCCGGCCTTCTGAAGCTCGTCGGCAACGCCGTACTGGTAATTGCCCCATTTCAGTGATTTATACTCGTCGAGCCTGTCAAGTGAACCTTTGACCTGTATGCCAAGATCAGTGGCGATCAGGTTCATCATCCTGTCGTCCCGCGGCCTGGCAACCACGCTGGAACTCAGTGTCAGTGCGGCGGGGAAAACATACCCTCCGTTGTAATCGGTGTGCTCGCCGATCAGATTGACGCGTCCAGGCGATGAGAAGACCCTTATGCCTTCCTCGGTACCGCCGTAGATTTCGATAAATTTATTTTTGAGATCAGCTATGGTCATATCGACACCTCTTTCCGGATCGTTTCCGTATATTTCAGCATTCAGCGCGTACATGATGCTGTAGTCGTATTCCTGTCGTTCACTTCCCCTGGCTGTCCATGAACCTCTTATGGGCATCCCTGAGTTCCGCCGCCTTCTCTTCAGGTTTTGTGGTGTTTGCATGTGCCCACGCCCCTGTCTCGCTGGAGGCGTTGAACTTCTGCTTGTTTGCCGAGCGCATCGGCGGGAAAAACTCGATATGGAAATGGTAGTAGCCGCTCACATCGCCGCTGTTAACAGGATCCTGGTGCATACACATCATGTACGGGAACGGGAACCCGAACAGCGCATCCAGTGTTCCTGTCGCTTCTTTCAGCGCTCTTGCCAGGTTCGTCTTCTCCCTGTCATTGAACTGGGTGAGATTCTGCTTGTGGTTCTTGCTTACGATGTATATGCCATAAGGATATTCAGTGAAAAAAGGCAGGAAGACCACGAAGTCGTCATTTTCGAAAATGATCCTGTCTCCGTATTTCATCTCATCCTTCATCATGTCGCAGATGAGGCATGTGCCGTTGGCGTCATGATGCTCCCTGCAGGCCTCAAGTTCCAGTTCCAGCTTCTTGGGTATGAAGGGATAGCCATATATCTGGCCATGGGGGTGGGGCATCGTGACACCCACCATCTCTCCCCTGTTTTCGAAAATGAATATATATTTGATTTTTTCATCCTTGCGCAGATCAATGAAACGCTCCGTCCATAAATCGATGATTTTAACTATATGTTCTACAGAAAACTGGTGCATCGATGATGTGTGCTCCGGAGAAAAAAGTATGACTTCGCACTTGCCGTATGTCTCAGCTGTTTTGTAAAAATCAGTGGCCACGTCATCGGGAGCGGGCGGCTGCTGCATCAGCGCAGGGAAGTCATTGTCATACTTGTAAACCTCATAATCATCAGGTACCCTTCCCGAACCGGGGCAAAACGGGCACCAGTCCTTTGGCATCTGGGGCCTGTCCTGCCTGTGCGACGCGATCATGACCCAGTCCTTTATAAGCGGGTGCCAGCGCAATTCTGCCATTGACGATCCTCCTTTATCTGATAACCTTCCACAAAGCGGTAAATGCCTGGTACGACACCCAGGCACATATTATCCGGCGAGATGCCGATTATTATGTGTCCGTGTGCAGTGCCAGGCACCGGGAATTTTATTTAAAGTGTTTGAACTGCGGCAGCCAGCTGCGGTTTGCCTCAAACATCTCATCCACCATCTGCCTGATTTCCGCAAGGCTCAGGACAGCAGACGTCAGCGGGTCGAAGCATATAGCGTGGAATACCTTGCGCGGGTCTCCCGTAATTGCTCCCTCCACCGCAAGCTCTTCACAGCGGGCGCTGGTATTCAGCAGCACCGCCAGGTGGTCAGGCATCGGGCCGACATGCATGGGGGTCAGGCCTCTCTTCGAAGCCAGCACGGGAACCTCGACACAGCATCCCTCGGGCAGGTTGTCGATAAGCCCGAAATTCCGCACGTTGCCGTTGAATTCGAACATGGTCCCGTCACCTATGGTCGCATTGAATATATATGCCGCATATTCGCCGCCCCTGTTCAGGTCAACGGTCTCTTCCGCCAGCCAGTCTTCTATTTCCTTTTTCCATGTGTGCTCACGGGCAAGGTATTCCTTCAGTATATAGGCGTATTCGCCCGGGTTCCAGCCCGTTCCGTGGATGCAGTATTTCTCTATGAGATCCGGCCTCTTCCTGAACCATGCATTGTACTCAGAATTATGCCCGCTGGATTCGGTTACATAGTAGTCCAGGTGCAGGAACATCTCGTTCCTGACTATCTCTTCATTGTATATGTCAGGACTTTCCGTTATAGCCTTTCTGATCAGCGGGTACGCATCTTTACCGTTCCATTTGTATTCCAGGTAAAACGCCTGGTGGTTTATACCCGCACAGAGATATGTGATTTCGTTCATCGGGGCGCCGATCCATCTTGCCAGCATTGCAGCGGTTCCCTGTACGCTGTGGCACAGGCCTGTCACCTGCACTTTGCTCTCGCTCTGCATAGCCCTGCACAGCATCGCCATCGGGTTGGTGTAATTGAGGAATATGGCGTCCGGGCAATAACGCTCTATGTCTTTGCATATGTCCAGCATGACCGGTATCGTCCTCAGTGCCCTGAAAATCCCGGAAGGTCCCCTTGTGTCACCCACATTTATGTCAACGCCGTATTTTTTCGGTATCTCGATGTCATGCCGCCAGACATCCACTCCGCCAGCCAGGATCGTGCAGACCACTCCATCCGCACCCTTCAGCGCTTCAACCCTGTCGGTGGTCGCGACCACTTTTGCAGGATAGTTGCCTGCCGCAACTATCTTATCCACGGCCTTTTTTATGGACGCAAGCCGCTCCGTGTCGATATCCATCAGTGCTATCTCGGAATCAGCCAGTGCCGGGAATGATAAAATGTCCCTGACAAGACTTCTCGTGAATCCAAAACTGCCGGCTCCTATAAAGGCTATCTTTCTCATGGAAATGCCTCCTTAAGCAAATATTGGGCGCCAGGTAAATATCGGGCGCCAGGCACGCCGCTGAAACACTTATCGATAACCTGAATATCAACAAGTGTCCGAGTGACGTGCCTGGGTCCGGAGTCTATTTACATGACTCGCCTGCTACCATAATTTTATATCACAATAATGGAACAGCCAATGGAAACATGCTTGTTAAATATGTTATAATGCTTGGTGGGAAAGAAGGAATGTGAATTGAAACAGAAGTATATAGTCATCCACAGCCTGAACCATACTGATCTGAATATGTATCAATGCGGTACTGAGGTGTGTGATCCCGGTCACTACTATGGGCCTGCCGTCAGGGACCATTTCCTTATCCATTACATCCACAGCGGCAGGGGACGGTTCTGCGTGGGCGATAAAGTCTATCATCTTTCCAGGGGGCAGGGTTTCCTGATCTGCCCGAATATCGTCACATTTTATCAGGCGGACATGGAAGACCCGTGGAACTACTCCTGGGTGGGGTTTCACGGGTTGAAAGCCGAGAGTTACCTGAGAAGCGCCGGCCTGACGGCGGAAAACCCGGTTTTCTCCGACAGCGGCGATAACTATATCAGCGAATGCTTCAGAAAAATGATCGAGGCGAAGAACCTTGCAAAGGGACGGGAGATCCGCCTTCTTGGCTACCTGTACCTGTTCCTTTCACAGTTGATCGAGCAGAACGGCACCGGCTTATTCATCGATACAGCCGGCTCCCGGAAAGAAGCGTATGTAAAGAAGGCGATCGAGTACATAGATATGAACTACTCGAGAAAAATGACCATCTCAGAACTCGCGCGCAGCATCGGCCTCGACAGGAGCTACCTGGGCAGTATATTTAAAGAACATCTCAGCATTTCACTGCAGAGTTACCTGAAAAACTACCGGATGGACAAGGCCTGCGAACTGATGAAGAACGAAGACCTCTCGATCGGAGATATAGCGCGGTCAGTGGGCTACGACGACCCTCTGCTTTTCTCGAAGCTGTTCAGGAAGTGCAAAGGCGTCTCGCCCAGGGAATACCGCAGGAGATATATCGAAGCCAATTAAGCGGAACTAAAGCCGCTTCTCTTTACTGGACCTATTCGGACTTTTGTTCACTTATTGTCCCGGAACAGATCCGGCAGGATATTGAACAAACCCATCTTTGTGAACTTCACCGGCCTGGCGATGCTCCAGGCATCCTCGATCTCTCCGTCGATACTGTCCGGTGAACCGTAGTATACAACAATTCTTCCGTTTATATCAGTTCAGCATCTGTTAAATACTGTTTTTCAGCAGCCATCCGGCACTCATTTTCCTCCCCTGTTCATATATTACTAGTTATGCATTAAGCACTTGCAGATTACAATAAATCAGGCCATACTTTTCTCTTCAGGTCGACCCCTGATTTTCCGGCCCGGCCTGCCCAAAAATAGTTGGCCGCAGCCATAAAGAGAAACCGGGGTATTGCGGGGTTCGTCATGATATCGCTCTGCTGCACGGTTTCCTGTCCTTCCAGTTCTATTGCCAGTTTTGCCAGGGCATTATAGACATCCCGGTATAGCCTGTTTTCCGCTGTGATTTTATCTTTGTTTTCCCTGATAAATTCTCCGGCGCCTATACCTATGCCAAATCTCCATCTGAAGCCGATACGTACGAGCTCCTGGCAGCGATGATCCGGGAGGTTACCTGCAGTTTCGCGTCCGCGCTGGAGGAAGCGGTGCAGTTGTATCCTGATGATGCGGAGAACCAGATTATCGAACTTGGAAAGCGTTATGTGAAATTCATGGTCGAAAATCCTGATTATATGAAGTTCATCTTCATAACCCCAAACAGGAATCATGTCGATCAGATACCTGAATGCAGCTGTGATGCGGATCCGTACCAGGTGTTCAAAAACAGTGCGCTGCGATACCTGGAACGTCTGAAAGCCGATCCGCGCGACCAGGCTGTCGACATCCTCGCGATGTGGAGCATCGTACATGGCTATTCCATGCTTTTAGTAAACAATAATATCGAAATGCCTGATAATTATCTTGAGATTACAGATAAGATGCTGAGGGAAAAGCTGCGGTTCAAATGATCTGCCGACATTCGGCAGATATCATTCAGCCCGTGGCAGTAATCGCATCAGCGCCGTTATTCATCGGCTTGTCGGCATACCATTCAGCCTGCGAATTGTACATCGTCCTGTAAAGTTTGCATTCCCTCATCAGTTCATCATGGGAGCCTATGGCAGCGACTTTGCCCTTATCCATTATAATGACCCGGTCGGCGATCTTCGTCGAACCCAGCCTGTGGGTAACGATAATGGCTGTCTTCCCTTTTGAGATATCAACGAACTTCTTATAAACACGGCTCTCCTCTATAGGGTCGATAGCTGCCGTCGGCTCGTCCAGGACTATGATATTGTGGACACGGTAAAGCCCCCTGGCGATAGCTATGCGCTGCCACTGCCCTATGGACAGGTCCACGCCGTCGAACTCCCTTGACAGCATGGTGGAATATCCATCCGGAAAGCTGGCGCTGTCGACCTCGACACCGGCCTGCTCAGCCGCAGTCCTGACATCCGAGGAGTTTGTCATTTCACTGATCCTGATGTTTTCCTCAAGGCTCATCTGGTATCGCTGATATTTCTGAAATACTCCGGAAGCATTGCGGAACAGGGATCTGTTGCTGACTTTCGAAGTGTCCATGCCATTGACCCTGACCACGCCTTCCGTAGGTTTATAAAGCCCCAGCAACAGCCGGACAAGAGTGGTTTTTCCCGCGCCGTTTTCGCCAACGACAGCAACTGTCTCGCCGGCTTTTATTTCGAAGGACACATTATCGACACTTTTACACTCGGCATTAGGGTAGGTGAAGCTGACATTTTCGACCACGATGCCCGCGCTGAAATCAGGATCGCTTTCTGTACCGCCGCGCTCCGGCAGCTCCATGAACCGTATGAGGTTATGCGCCTTGCCCAGATTCGATGCAATATGGCCTATATGCCGTGCTATTATTTCCTCCATCACGGCGAACAACATGCCAATGGAGCCAAATACCGCAGCAAATGCGCCAACCGATATTTCACCTGCTAGCAATGCCTTTACCAGCATATAGAGGATGCCGCAATATCCGAGCACAGTAAACCCGCGCATGCCAAGTTCGATAAGGTTGGTTTTGCGGTTTGCTTCCCATTCAGCCTTGCCCAGCCTGCCAAGCGAATTCAGGAATCGGGTGACAAAAAACCGGAACGCACCGAGGATCCGCGTTTCCTTGAAATATTCCCTGTCAACGATAGCCTTCTCATAGTACTCATATTCCCGTCTGATCGGGGCGGCCTTGTCCTCGAATTTCGCTATGATGCCGGTCCGCATGAGCTGCCCCGCAAGCACGGGTATGAAAACCAGTACTATGGTCAGTATAAACTGCGGTTTCAGATAGTACAGGTAAATCCCCATAAAGGCAAAGTAAGGAATGTAGAAGGTAAAAATCGTGATCCCAATATTCAGTATCACCGAAACTGTCCAGGCCCCTTCCTGCGCCTTGTTTATATCGTCGTGAAGCTTTGTGTCCTCAAGACAGACCGGATCGATACGCGCCATTTTGCCATGTATTATTTTCGCCATCTCCCCGTTCAGCTTCGTAAAAACGACATCGTGCATGAAGTTATGCACACCGTTCAGCACTTCCTTTACAATGTAAGTCGCCCCCAGGGCTAAGATCATAAGGAAGGCATACTTTAACGGGCCTTTGCCCGTGATCACGCTTTCCACCGAATCATAGAATTTCTGGGTCATGAATGTCGCAAAACCGTGGGAAACCCCGTGGAATACGCTGACTATGTTTATACCGATATACAAAGCGGGCAGTGCGGACATGTTCACCTTAAGGCCGAACATAATAACTTTCAGAAGCGAAACCTTCGGGCGTTCATCCGCTTTCTTATCTTTACGCATTTGCCGCCACCTCCATCCCATTCGGCAGTTCGCCGGACTCGCTGTTTTTGTACCATTCGGCCTGTGCCCTGAACATCTCTGCATAGATCCCGTTTTTCCCCATGAGCTCCTCATGGGATCCGCTCTCAGCTATCCTGCCGTCGGCAATGACATATATGACATCCGCAAGCTTGGTCGAGCCAAGCCTGTGGCTGATGAATATCGTGGTCATTCCTCTCGAGATCTGCTCGAACTTCCTGTATACCATGCTCTCGCTTACAGGATCGAGGGACGCAGTAGGTTCGTCCAGTATCCTGAGCGGAGCGGAACTTACAATGCTCCTTGCTATGGCGACCCGCTGCCATTCGCCGCCGGATATGTCCATGCCCTTCTCCAGGATCTTGCCCAGGGGCGTGTCGATGCCGTCAGGAAGCTTTTCTATCGCATCCGACAGTCCTGCCAGTTCTGCTGCGTTCATGATATCGGCACGGTCATGTTCCTGGTTCAGGCAGCCTGTTTCTATATTTTCGTACATTGATATGTAGTATTTCGCAAAATCCTGGTACACCACAGATGACAGGCCTTTTATCTCCGCCTGTGACAAACTCCGGAGGGGCCGTCCGTCCACCAGGATCTCGCCCTCATAATTCGTGTACAGGCCTGTGATCAGTTTTGTTATCGTTGTTTTCCCCGCTCCGTTCACGCCGACGAAGGCGTAATGTTTGCCGCTTTCTATCACAAACGATATGTCGTCCAGGATAAGCTTCTCCGTTCCCGGATACATGAACGATACGTTTTTGAACTCTATGGTTTTGAATGCCATGCCATTCTCAGGCAGGACATTTGCATCTTCGTACTCCTCAAGCTCCAGGAATTCGGTAAGGTCCTTCAGGTATTCCCTTTTGCGCGCAAGTTCCTGCACTATCCAGTTAACGCCCCAGGACAACCGGCCTGACAGGCCGAAGACCGCAACCATTATACCTATAAACATGCCAATGTCGATCTTCCCCTGGATGACAGGCTGCAGCATCGCCAGCATGACGACGGTCGACAGTATCGATGTGATGATCCCGCCCATCTTGAGCTTCACGAAATTCTTCGCCGAAACCTTCAGCCTGAACTTCCTGGCATATTCAAAGCGTTCCGCGAATTGCTCATTAAGTTTCTCAGTGTATTCATAAATACTGCGTTCTTCTACCGCTTCCCTGCTTTTGAGCACATCTGACAGGTACCATGCCCTCCGGTCGATCTTGGACATCTCCCTGTCAGCCTCATAACTCTTCTCGCCTGCTTTTGTTGCAATGATAAGGATCGGTACGCTTGATACGGCTATAAACAGCGCTACCCACCAGACCTGGGTAAACAGGGTTATGATGATACCAACCGCATAAATAAGGTTTTCTGCTACTTCCAGGACCCGTGAGTACATTTCTCTTACATTAACATCGATAACAGGGCAGACCCGGTTTATCAGATCCGCCGTCTTCTGGTCTTCTATATGCCTGTATTCGAGCCTGGCGCGTTTTTCGACCATTTCCGGGCGCAGCTTTTTCCTGTAATATATGTTCGCCCTGCAGTTCACGAACTCCATCAGGGCTCCGATCACGACCGAGTAAGCCATCATTGCCGCAAGTAAAGCGATCGGGACATATATTTCCTGCATCTCCGCTTTGTTGTTCAATATGGCTATGGCAGTATTCACGAAATCTGCCGTAACGAATATCTGCAATGCAGGCAGCAGACCGCTCACAATGCGTTGCAGGGCAAATATGGCAGAATAGAAGGGCGATACCCTGAAAGGCAGCAGGACCATGTCGGGAATGCCGTATTTCTTTTTTATCAGAATCATTGCGAACCTCCTGAAAACCGCAGACTTATGTCGAGTGACAGGAACCATTGCCCGATGCCGGATGACGGGAACCATTGCCTGATGCCGGATGACAGGAAACACAGCCTGATTCCGGATGACAAGAAACACAGCCTGATTC
>JAAZKL010000300.1 GCA_012799845.1 Clostridiaceae bacterium | reverse complement strand
CAGAGGCCCGAGGATTTGGTCTGCACCGTGACAAATCCATCATAATCGTAACCCGTCAGCTTTTTGGCCAGAGCTTTTGCCGCATGCCTGTTCCACCTGGATTCACCGGTCATATCAAAGGAATATATGTGAAAATCATTGCCGATCTCTACCAGCGGCAGCTCGATCTCAAGCTCTTCATCTATGCGCACCTTCCAGACAGAAGGCCATTTTGGATTAATCATGTTCTTAATTTCCTCCTGCACATCATAAAATTGTAAATAGATCACGAATAAAAAGAGGAGTTTTGATGTCGGTCAAAGTCTTGGCTTAAAGCAATTGAATAGAATTGAAGCGTAGTTCCGGGGCTGCATAGGCCTTTGAAGTTGTGCTTCAAATCAGTGCTTAAGTCAGGGAATAAACGGTTGCCAAAATGGGGCTTTCACCGTTCGGGCTTAACAGGAACGGATTTTTTATACCCTTTTGGGATGCCGGCCGGCATCAGTTCAGACGGTCATATCGGCTGCGCCCGTTTTCTTTGACGGAGCGCAGCTTTTTTGTTGGTCCAGCGATCTACACCCCTGTAAAAGTGAAATGGATCATCATTAGTGCAGATTTCAGGAGGTATATATCAATGAATACAACGACTCTCGATATACTCGAATACCAGAATATCAAGGAAATGCTTGAGAAATTCGCTGTCTCAGATATGGGGCGCGACCTGGTCCGGGCCCTGAAGCCCGAAAATGATGCCGGCATCATCAGGAACTGGCTGATGGAAACGAACGAAAGCAGGATGATTCTTAACTATAGTGCTTCGGTTCCCTTAAGTGCCCTTACCGGGATCGGCAAAGTCCTGGAAAAGCTGGGCAGGGTAACGGCATTGCTGCCGGAGGATCTGACCATTATAAGAAACGTCATGACAGGAGCCAGCCGAATCATAGACTTCATGAAAACCCGCACAGAGCTTGCTCCCAATGTGGCATCCTACGCAGCTTCCATGTTCACGCTGGAGGACCTGACCTCCGAGATCGACCGCTGTATCAGGGACAACAGGGTCGATGACAGGGCGTCTTCAGAGCTGGCACGCATCAGGAAAAGAATGGCTGTCGTCGAGGACCGGATCACCGGCAAACTTGAGAGCATCCTGCATTCGCCGGCCTGGCAGGGCAAGCTGCAGGATCATGTGGTCAGCATCCGGGACGGGAGCTACGTCATACCGGTCAAACGCGAGCACAGGCGCCTCATCGAAGGTACCGTCGTGGATACATCATCAAGCGGCTCCACCGTGTTCATAGAGCCTGCTGCCATCCGCGCCCTTAAGAACGAGTTGAACCTTTTGAGGATAGAAGAAGAAAAAGAAGTATCAAGGCTGCTCTCCTTCCTCACCAGCATGGCGGAGGGGTATAAAAGGGAGATAATGATAAACGTGCAGACCCTGGCGCATTATGATTTCCTTTTTGCGAAAGCCAAGCTGTCCGCCTCTATGAAAGCCGTCTGCCCGGAAATCAACGAAAACAGGCGCATCCGGATAAGCGAAGGCCGACATCCGCTCATAGGCAACAATGTCGTTCCGCTCGATTTCGACATCGGAGAGGACTACCAGGCCCTGGTCATCACCGGTCCCAATACAGGCGGCAAAACCGTGGTGCTGAAGACCGTT
>JAAZKL010000299.1 GCA_012799845.1 Clostridiaceae bacterium | reverse complement strand
TCTCCCGCCAGAAGGTTCATGACAGTTTCCACCTTTGAGGAGATCACAAAGAAGGAACCGGAGAAGTCCCTGGTGGAAACCCTGAAAAAGACAGGCGGCAGAAATGTTTACGGAAGGATAACCGTACGTCATATAGGCGGAGGCACAAAGAAAAAGTACAGGATCATAGATTTCAAGAGGAACAAGGACGGCATAGACGCAAAGGTCGCAGCGATAGAGTATGATCCCAACAGGACTGCAAATATTGCACTTCTCTACTATGTAGACGGAGAAAAGAGATATATACTGGCACCGGTCGGACTGAAGGTCGGAGATATAGTAGAATCGGGACCGGAAGCCGACATAAAGCCGGGCAACGCACTTCCGCTGGCCAATATACCTGTTGGAACGATGGTGCACAACATTGAACTGAAGCCCGGCAAAGGCGGTCAGCTTGTCAGATCGGCAGGAGGCGCCGCCCAGCTTATGGCAAAGGAAGGCGATTATGCACAGCTCAGGCTCCCCTCGGGAGAAGTCAGGATGGTAAGCCAGCTGTGTAAGGCAACGATCGGCCAGGTCAGCAATATCGAGCATGAAAACATCTCGGTAGGCAAGGCCGGCAGAAAGAGATGGATGGGCGTAAGGCCGACCGTCCGCGGTGTCGTCATGAACCCTGTTGACCACCCGCATGGCGGCGGTGAAGGCAAGTCGCCGATAGGAAGGCCCAGTCCGGTAACCCCGTGGGGCAAACCTACACTTGGTTACAAGACCAGGAAGAAGAATAAGAAGTCGGATAAATATATAGTCAAGAAGAGAGGCACGAAGTAACATACTGCGGGAATCCAATGCTGGAAAGGAGGATTAACACCGAATGAGCAGATCTTTGAAGAAGGGACCATATGTTGACAGCAAACTCCTGAAGAGGATCGAGGAGATGAACAGGGCCAACGACAAGAAGGTTTTGAAAACCTGGTCCAGGTCGTCAACGATATTCCCTCAGATGGTAGGACACACTATTGCAGTTCATGACGGCAGAAAGCATGTGCCGGTTTATATAACTGAAGATATGGTAGGGCATAAGCTGGGTGAGTTTGCACCGACCAGAACTTTCAGGGGGCACGGGCATCACACGGAGAAATCCACATCGTTGAAGTAGGCTGAATATCCGGCAGATGGCGGCTTCTGCAGTGCAGGTGTATGAGAGAGGCGGAGCAGAAGCATCTGAAGCCGCAAGAGACCGTGCGCAATGCTGCACAAGACCGACAAACGTGCACAAAACAAGCTTAATGCCGAAAGGAGGAATTCCAGTTGGAAAAGAAGGTTTTATCCAAAGAGGAGCTTTTGAAGAACAAGGATCAGATACTGGATCAGTACAATAAAACCAGCAGACAGTTCCAGAAGCCTGCTCTGCTCACCAAGAAGGAGAGAAAGGTGCTTGGGATAGGCAAGGATGAGGGAAGAGCTATCCTCAGGTATGCCAGGATCTCTGCAAGGAAAGCAAAGATAGTTCTGGATCTCATTAAAAACAAAAACCTCGACGAAGCTTATGCTATCCTGAGATATACGCCGAAAGCCGCATCTGAGCTGATAATCAAGCTTTTGAAATCAGCGGAAGCCAATGCGGTAAACAACAACGACCTCAACAGAGACGCCCTCTACGTGGCGGAAGCATATGCAGCACAAGGCCCGACTCTGAAGAGGATCCAGCCCAGGGCCAGGGGAAGCGCGTACAGGATAAGGAAGAGGATGAGCCACATAACAGTAGTACTGAAGGAAAGATAATGGACCTGCAATATGAGTCGAGTACGCTAAGAAGGAGGTTTGATGATGGGCCAAAAGGTAAATCCGCATGGATTGAGGATTGGTATAATCAAGGACTGGGATACCAAATGGTATGCTAACGACAAGAACTTCAGCGAGTATTTGGTTGAATATCACAAGATAAGAGAGTATATCAAGAAAAAGCTGTATGTAGCAGGAGTTGCAAGGATCGAAATAGAGAGGGCCGCAAACAAGGTCAAGATAAATGTCCATACTGCAAAACCGGGCATCGTCATTGGCAAAGGCGGCCAGGGCATAGAAGAACTGCGCAAGGAGATCGAGAAGCTCACTGGCAGGAGCATCCTGATCAACATTACAGAAATAAAGACACCTGAGGTCAATGCCCAGTTGGTTGCTGAAAACATCGCCGCACAGCTTGAGAAGAGGATTTCTTTCAGAAGAGCGATGAAGCAGGCAATGTCAAGAGCCATGAAGTTGGGTGCAAAAGGCATAAAAACTGCTGTTTCAGGAAGGCTTGGAGGAGCTGAAATAGCAAGGACAGAGCATTATCACGAAGGAACGATCCCGCTGCAGACTCTGAGAGCTGATATAGACTACGGTTTTGCAGAAGCAAACACGACTTACGGAAAGCTCGGAGTCAAGGCATGGATATATAAAGGAGAAGTGCTTCCGGCCGTTAAGAAGGATAACAATGCAGAAGGGGGCGATAAGTGATGTTGATGCCGAAAAGGGTCAAACGCAGAAGAGTTCACAGAGGCAGAATGAAAGGCATCGCAACCAGGGGCAATTTCCTGGCATATGGCGACTATGGGCTGCAGGCTGTTGAGCCCGCGTGGGTGACGAGCAACCAGATCGAAGCAGCCAGGGTGGCGATGACACGTTTTGTAAAAAGAGGCGGTCAGGTCTGGATCAAAATATTCCCTGACAAGCCTGTCACGAAGAAGCCGGCCGAGACCCGTATGGGAAGCGGTAAGGGTTCGCCTGAATACTGGGTTGCAGTTGTAAAGCCCGGAAGAGTATTATTTGAGATCGCGGGAGTACCGGAGGAAACGGCAAGAGAAGCCATGAGGCTAGCTATGCACAAGCTCCCTGTGAAGTGCAAATTCATAGCCCGCGAGAAAGAAATGGGTGGTGAAACGAATGAAAGCCAGTGAGTTGAGAAATATGACGCAGGAAGAACTTCAGAAGGAACTTAATGAACTTAAGTCTGAGCTTTTCAAACTTCGTTTCCAGCTTGTAACGAACCAACTGGAAAACCCCATGAAGCTCAGGGATGTCAAGAAATCCATAGCCCGAGTCAAGACGGTGATGAGGGAAAGAGAAATAAAAGGTGTACAGGCTTAATGAAAGGAGGAATCCTGCTTGGCTGAAAGAGGATTAAGGAAAACCAGGATCGGCAAGGTAGTCAGTGACAAGATGGATAAGACCATCGTCGTTGCGATAGAAACCAGTGTAAAGCATCCTTTGTACAAAAAGATCGTCAAAAGGACTTACAAGCTGAAGGCCCATGACGAGAACAACGAGTGCAGCATAGGCGACAAGGTCAAGGTGATGGAGACCCGTCCACTCAGCAAGGAAAAAAGGTGGAGACTCGTCGAGATCATTGAAAAGGCTCGTTGATGACGGAATTACGAAGTAACGGAAGGAGGTACTGGCATGATTCAAGTCCAGACAAGGCTGAAATCAGCAGACAACACCGGAGCCAAGGAACTGATGTGTATCAAGGTGCTCGGAGGCTCCAGGAGGAAATATGCCAACATAGGGGATGTTATTGTTTGCTCAGTCAAAAATGCAACGCCCGGCGGAGTTGTGAAAAAGGGCGAGATCGTCAGGTGCGTAATAGTTCGTACCAAAAAGGGTGTCAGAAGACCGGACGGTTCATATATCAAGTTTGACGAGAATGCAGCAGTAATAATCAAGGAAGACAAGAATCCGAGAGGGACACGTATATTCGGACCTGTTGCGAGAGAACTGAGGGATAAGGAATACATGAAGATACTTTCACTCGCACCCGAGGTACTCTGAAATGAGAGGAGGCGGCACAAAGTGGCTAACAAAGTACATGTAAAAACCGGAGATACTGTTTATGTTCTCTCAGGCAAAGACAGAGGCAAAAAAGGCAAGGTCCTGGCTGTCAACCCCGATGACATGACAGTGATCGTCGAAGGTATAAATATAACGAAAAAGCACAGGAAACCAAGAGGCAGACTGCAGGAAGGCGGTATTATCAAGCAGGAGTCACCGATCAGCAGTTCAAAGGTCATGCTTATATGCAGCAGATGCAAGAGCCCGACCAAGATAGGCAGGATCGTGCGTGAAAACGGCCAGAAAGACCGTGTATGCAAGAGATGCGGCGAGATAATAGACACAGAAAAAGAAGCGAAGAGCGAATAATGAATGCTTCTTGAAAGGAGGTTAATGTCTGATGTCAAGGCTTAAGGATAAATACAACAACGAAGTAAAACCGGCAATGACCGCGAAGTTTAAATACAAAAGCCCGATGCAGATCCCAAAACTTGAGAAGGTAGTAATAAACATGGGAGTCGGCGAAGCAAAGGAAAATCCC
The DNA here is from genome assembly GCA_012799845.1 of Clostridiaceae bacterium. GTDB lineage: Bacteria > Bacillota > Clostridia > Acetivibrionales > DTU013 > DTU013. The sequence continues at coordinate 1,451 of JAAZKL010000299.1, read as the reverse complement.
AAGGCCATGGATGCTGCCGTAAATGACCTGATGACCATCACAGGGCAGAGACCGGTCGTGACCAAGGCGAAAAAATCGATCTCAAATTTCAAACTGAGACAGGGAATGAGCGTTGGCTGCAAAGTTACGCTCCGCAGCGCAAAGATGTATGAATTCGTCGACAAACTGTTCAACGCTGCCCTGCCGCGCGTCAGAGACTTCAGGGGAGTTTCTGCCAACTCGTTCGACGGAAGAGGGAATTACACGCTGGGCATCAGGGATCAGCTGATATTCCCCGAGATCGAATATGACAAGGTGGACAAAGCGAGAGGAATGGATATCGTATTTGTTACAACTGCAAAAACGGACGAAGAAGCAAGAGAACTCCTGAAGCTTCTGGGAATGCCGTTCGCAAGCAGGTAGCAAGTGTTGGAAGGAGGATATACGTGGCAAAGAAATCATTGGTCATAAAACAGAAAAGGACTCCAAAATACAGTACCAGGGCTTACAACAGGTGCCAGATCTGTGGCAGGCCTCATGCATATTTGAGAAAATTCGGGATTTGCCGCTTGTGCTTCAGGGTTCTGGCGTACAAGGGGCAAATACCGGGAGTAAAGAAGGCCAGCTGGTAATCAGTTTTGGGAGGAGGTTGAAAATATGCAGATCACAGATGCTATTGCCGACATGCTGACAAGGATCAGGAATGCAAGCTCGGCAAAACACGAATCGGTCGACATTCCGGCATCCAATATAAAGAAAGACATAGCGCGCATACTGAAGGATGAAGGTTATGTCAAAGATGTTGAATTCATAGAAGACGGCAAGCAGGGTATTATCCGTGTATTCCTCAAATATACCGGCAACAAGCAGAGCGTTATTTCCGGCATCAAGAGGATAAGCAAGCCCGGACTCAGGGTCTATGCAAACAAGGACGAACTGCCGAAAGTCCTCGGCGGGCTTGGCGTCGCAGTTATTTCCACATCAAGGGGAGTCATGACGGACAAGAAGGCAAGAACCGAAGGCGTAGGCGGAGAAGTGCTTGCTTTTATATGGTAGTTTGATTTACAATGTATCTGCGAATCGACAGTATACACATATGGAATGGTTCGCACTGAATATCTGAAAAGGGCTCCTGCGGGCATTGCCGGAGAGAGCTCATAATCTCAAGAACAGGAGGTGCTTTGATGTCAAGGATAGGAAAGAAACCTGTCGACATACCGGCAGGTGTGAATGTAGATATCAAAGACAACATCGTTACGGTAAAGGGTCCTAAGGGAACTTTGACCAGGGAACTGCACAGGGATATGATCATTACGAAAGAAGGGACACAGATCATCGTGTCAAGGCCTTCGGATGAAAAGATCCACAAGTCCCTCCATGGATTGACAAGGACACTTATAAACAACATGGTGGAAGGTGTCACGAAGGGTTTTGAGAAGGCACTTGAGATCAATGGTGTCGGTTACAGGGCT
>JAAZKL010000298.1 GCA_012799845.1 Clostridiaceae bacterium | reverse complement strand
TTCCCACCGACTCCGTTGGGGCCTCCCGGTCCTCCACCAGTACTTCCCGCTTCTTTCCCTGGTGTTGCGGAACCTCCCGGTCCGCCCGGATCCATTCCGCCCGGTCCTACAGCCTCATTTATATATCCATATCTGCGCAGGAGCGCTTCTTTTCTTTCTTTGCTGATTCGACTCATTATGCTGTCACCTTCTTATCCATTTGTGAGTAATAGATCTCGGAATATGCTTCGCAACTTTTCATCAACTCTTCATGAGTGCCTGTACCGACGATCTTTCCGTCATCAAGGACGATGATCCTGTCTGCGTCGATAACTGAAGAGATCCTTTGCGCTATGATGATCTTAGTTGTGCCTTTCAGCGTATTCCTGAAGCTTTCCCTGATCCTCGCTTCGGTGGCGGTATCGACGGCACTCGTACTGTCGTCCAGGATCAGTATCTTCGGCTTTTTCAGCAATGCCCTGGCGATACACAATCTCTGCTTCTGCCCGCCGGACAGATTGACGCCGCCCTGTCCGAGTTCGGTATCGTAGCCGGCCTCGAATGAAGAGATGAATCCGTGCGCCTGCGCGCTTTCCGCACATCGATACATCTCATCGTCATCCGCGCTTTCGTCGCCCCATTTGAGGTTTTCCCTGATCGTACCGGAAAACAGCACATTTTTCTGGAGCACGATGCCGACTCCGCTTCGCAGGTTTTTCAGCGAGTAGTCCATGACATTGACGTCATCCACCAGCACTTCTCCGCAGTCCGCGTCGTACAGCCTCGGGATAAGCTGTACAAGACTCGATTTCCCGCTGCCGGTCGAACCGATTATTCCTACCGTTTCGCCCGGATTTATAACAAGGTCGATGTTATCAAGGACCCATTTTTCATTGTTTTTATAGTACTTGAAGCAGACACCCCTGAACTCTATCTTGCCGTGCTGAACGGACAAATCCTTATGCAGAGCGCTCTCATCCGTCAGATCGATCTCCGTATTGAAAATTTCATTGATACGTCTGGCGGATGCAAGGGACCTGGAGCTGTTCAGGATTATCATGGAAACCATCATCAGCGATATGAGGATCTGGACTACATAGTTGACAAACGCTGTCAGCACACCGGTGTCCATGTTGCCCGCTATGATCTGGTTGCCGCCAAACCAAACCACAGCCAGGGTAGTTATATTCATCGCCGTCATCATGAGAGGCATGGTGAAAATAATGACCTTCACCGCCTTCAGCGTGCTGTCTTTCAGGTCCGTATTGGCTTTTTTGAACTTGTCCTCCTCAAACTGTTCCCTTACAAACGATTTTACGACCCTGATATTCGTCAGGTTTTCCTGGGTCGCTATGTTGAGTGCGTCCAGCTTTTTCTGCATGGCTGTAAAACGCGGGAAGGCAATTCTCATGATGTTGTAAATCGCGAATGCCAGCAACGGCATTACGCACAGGATCACCAGCGCCAGCCTCGGATTCAGCGCAAAAGCCATTATAAGTGCGCCGATCAGCATTCCGGGAGCTCTCAGGGCCATACGCATAATCATCTGGATCATATTCTGCAGTTGGGTGATGTCATTCGTCAGCCGTGTGATCAAAGATCCGGTATTATATTGGTCGATGTTGTTGAAGGAAAACTTCTGGATGTGTCTAAACAGGTCCTTCCTCAGATCGTTGGCGAATCCCGAGGATGCCTTAACTGCAAAAAAGGCTCCTCCAACGCCGCCTGCCATCATGACCAGCGCTGTGACCACCATCGTTATTCCCATGGCTATAATATAAGATGCGCCTCTGCCGCCAATGATACCCTCATCAATGATTTTACTCAATAGCAGGGGCATGGCCACTTCGCCGATGACCTCCACGATCATAAAGATCGGCCCGATAATAAATGCGGATAAATATGGTTTTACATATTTCCAATACCGTCTCATTGCATTATGTCCTTTCCTCTTGAGATTTCATTTATTCTCTTGATATTTCATTTATTCTCTTAGAGATTTCATTTCTTCTTTCCGTCGGATCGTATTTCATATTTCCGTC
>JAAZKL010000297.1 GCA_012799845.1 Clostridiaceae bacterium | reverse complement strand
GTATTGTTTCTTCTGCGGATCATAGGATTCAAATCTTTCTGCCCATCCGGTATCGAGTAAATTCTGATAACGGGCAAGGTCCCTGTTCGGGCTGCCGAAAACCTCAAGCCATGTCTTGCCGACAACTACCGTCTTCTCCATGCCGATATTCCGGAAAAATCCCTGGTTGACCATCAGGAATCTGATGTCCACGATCTTCCCCACAGAATTGAATACAGGCTCGAATATGAAAAAACCGTTCATCATTTTTTCAAAAAGCAGTTCCAGCTTGTATTCGCTCGTGCTCAGGTCTCTCTGGACCGCGACCAGTTCATCGTACTGTTTCTTGAGCTTCCTGCTCGCCAGTGACAGATCCTCGTACAGGCCGGTCAGCTTCGCGTTGTTATTGGTGAGCTCTTTTCTCATAGCCTGCAGTCTCTTCAGGTAAAACAGGAGGACTGTGATGAATATCAGCAGAGTCACTATGACCACTACGGCAGCCAGGACCATGCCCCTGTTATCCTCGAGATATGAATCCGGCTTATTGATTATTTCACTGTTCTCAGGCAAAAGGGCAGTATCGATGTTGAACCGCTGAAGCACCTTGTAATCGAATACATATCGGGTAGTGTTCTTTTTTACAAAAGGAATGGCTGACGCGTCCTCGCCCCTGAGGATCCTTAACGCCACATTTGCAGCTTCCTCGCCCATCAGCCTTCCTGATACCATGCTCCCGCCTGCCGCACCGTTGCCGAAGCCTATATCGAACAGGTGATAAACAGGGACCCTGCTATCACTGCCAAGGGCTCTGCAAAAATGGTCGATCTCCTGCATATCGGCGGCATTGCCTGCGGTAAAAGCGGTACAGACGACTATACTGTTGTCATCAGCCCTGCTCACCGTCTCGAATACTGCTTCCGGGTCGTCACTGCTGAGTCCGGTCACCTCTGTACCCGGCGCATATCCCCTGATGGTCCCGATCGTGTATTCGCCATGTATGACGCCGTCGGCGGTACTGTCGTATACGACATATATTCTCCTGATATCGGGATCTATCCCGAAAGCCGCCTTAACAGTGCCGACCGGGTCGATCTCCTCCGTGACTCCCGTCACACCGGTCCTTTCGCCGATTATTTCTTTCGCCGTGACCTCATTCACGCCCGAAAAGACTACCGGCGCATCTGAAAAAAGCTCGGCGCGGTTATCAAGAGCAAATTTCAGAGCAACCTCATCCGTCGTTATAACGAGGTCGATCTTCCTGTCCTCGTATTTATAGCGGTAATAATCCCTGAGATGCTCCAGGTTCCTGTCATCCGGGTAGTTCCTGCAGTCCATGTATTCCACATATATCCTGCAGTTTTCCTCAGCGTCCGCAAATGTATCGAGTATACCTTCATTCTGCCTGTCCGTCCAGGCCAGCCACTGGTCATACGAATGCAGTACCAGGACATTGTCCGGCCTGTCGGCCGTTGCCGCAAAAGCAAAGGATACTGACACCGCAAAACACAACATCAAAGAGACGAACACTACGCGTGCCGCTGTTTTGCCGTTTGTATTGCCACTCAGGTGACCTCTTCCGTGCAACATCGCGATCTCTCTGCTTTCGTTGGAATTTATCCGGTTCTTCGGCTGCAGCAAAAAATCATACATTATTTATTCAACATAATATAGCAATATCCTTCATAAAAATAGCAAATCAGAGTATATTCCGGCAAAAACAAGAGGAATTTCTATTCGGTCAGGCTGCACGGAAAGTTCTGCCGGCATAAAAGGCAGTTTGGCAAGATGTATGACCGGATCAGCGCTGCAATGGGGTATAATATATAGAAGAGAACAGTATTCAGGCTAAATGCCTGGATGGGATAATATGCAGGCGGGAACAATATGCTGCGGATTTCGTCACAATAGTATCCGGCGGGTTTCGCTGCAGTAATACCCGGCGCATTTAGTCACAGCAGCATATGAAGAAACGGAGGTACGCTCGTCATGAACAAAGCATTGAAAACAATCGTCATCACAGTGGTCATAATCGGTGTCGCCGCTGCTGCATTCATATACGGAAGGTACGGACACGACTGGAAGAAAGGCACAGATCAGGAGCCTGTTCCAAATGAACAAACGGATGGCGATCAGGCAAAGGATAACGGGGACCGGAAGGACAATGGCGAAAACGGCGCTGATGAACCCGGCGATGCCACTGACGGGACCGGCGGTGAGACCGGCAACGGAGGGGACGGTTCTCCGATCGACGGGATCGACAAAGAACTGCTTTACGATGAAAACGGCATCATCAAGCCCGAATATGCCGAAAAGATCATAAGGGAAATCTCTGACAAGGTAATCCTGGCTCTCAGGGCTAAAGACGCACAGGCCATATCAGACTTTGTACACCCGGTCAAAGGCCTGAGGTTCACTCCCTATACTTCCGTTGATCTGAAGCAGGACCCAGTGTTCAGTGCAGAAGAAATCAAGAATTTCTTCAATGACAATAAGAAATACATGTGGGGCTACTACGACGGGATCGGCGATGAGATTCTAATTACGCCTGCCGAATATTACGATGTCTTCGTTTACTCAAATGACTTTGTCAACGCCGAAAAGATCGGGTACAACGAAGTGTTCAGCTATGGGAACGCAGTCGAAAACCAGTTTGAGGCCTACCCCGGATCGATCATCGTGGAATACTACTTCTCAGGATTCGATCCAAAATATGAGGGCATGGACTGGCAAAGCCTCAGACTGGTCTTCGAAGAATATGAAGGCGGATGGAAGCTGTCAGGCATCATCCACAACCAGTGGACGATTTGATATACGCGCCAAATTGCATAATATACACGCCAAATTGCACATTACTGTGCAATTTGGCTTTTCATCATCAACATCTTCCGGTTCTTCCGGTTCTTCCGGTTCTTTATCAGCGTCCCTTTTCACCATGACTCCGTCTGTCAGCGAATTACCTCCTCCGAGGTCAAGCGAAGCCAGGACTATACCGCTCCCCTCACTGTTCGCTGAAACGGTGCGGCCATTCAAAGCTATGCCGCTTCCGGCCGCCAATGTGAAAGAAACATTTCCCGCCTCAGTTAAGTCGATGATCCGTCCGCTTCCGGACGAAGCCGCTCCTGTGAAGCCCATAAGCTGCAATGCTGCACTTGTTTTGTTCCTGTTCAGTTGTATCCCGCCGGAGGAAACCGGGTTGCCGCCAGAATAGATCTCGGCCCTGACGATATCCGGCAGCCCGCTGTTGACCAATTCCATCCTCCTTCCGGCAAAGTCAGCTGCCTGGTCCATTCTGTCTGCCATCCGCTGTCGAGGCCGTATGTTTCTCCGCTTGCTCTGTTGACTGCGAGGGTCCCCCTGACTGGCTCATCTGCCCTGAAATAGAAAGTGTTGGTGTTCTTTGTCAGTGCAAAGTCCACTCCATCCTTTCCGACAACGACAGCATCAGGGGCTGATCAGTTCTATTCCCAAAGAGCGCAGCGAGAGCTCCAGGTCCGAAGTACCTGTCATTATTTTGAATATGTCGAACTGTATGTTCAAAAGCAGTGTTATCGGGGGCAACCCGTCTGTACCGTAGATGGTATCATAGAGGTTGTCAAAGCCTCCGCCTCCTCCGGTCACCCAAAATATGCCGACGCCGTCGATATTGACTCCCGGCTTGAATCCGCCTATGGAGAAGAACAGCTTATCCGGGATCGGCGCTCCGGAAGGATTTGATTTTACGACAAGCGCAAAGGCCATTTCGAATTTGGCGGTCTCAGCCTCCCCTTCAACACCGACCTCATAGCCGCCAATAGTATTTACCGACAGTGTCCCGGACAGTTTCTTCGGCAGGAAGGCGACTATCTGGGGAAGGGTGATGCCCGTCTCCAGATTGATGCCGATATATCCTGTCTTTTTCCCATTCTGCCCATACAGGATATCATGCACATGAGCTCCGAACTCGACTTTATTGTCGTCTTCATCATCATCGTCGTCATCTTCGTCATCGTCATCGCCGTCTTCGTCATTTCCGGATTTATTTTTAGTCTCCTTTGTGGGATCTTTCTTCGATTCCTGAGGTCCGCTGCCGCTCCCGGGGTCCAGTCCGCTCTTATCTTCCGTTTATGAAGGTGCTGTATAAAGCGCATTTGACAAAAGCTGTGGATACGACGTCAGCATTAAGTTACAGCAGGGAACTCTATAAATTGTTCAGCGAAGTGCCGGAAAAAGGAATCGAACAGGGAGAGCTGAGATGCGGCCTCTCGGCTGATTCACTGTCAAAGCACCTGATCCTGGCAATAAGAGGCATTGCTTTTGAATGGTGCATAAGGCACCCCGATCTCAACCTGAAGGATCAGGTTGTCGAACACTTCAGAATACTGCTGTATGGCATACAGAATGTACACATGCATTGATATATAGTCGGCAGTCAGAATTTAATAAAATATGTTGAATGAGACCTTCACCAATGATCCGGCCAATATAAGTATACGTAAAAACCGGTACAGCATTATATGCCATACCGGTTTTCGATTACCTCGTGATTATTGAATATCCGGTGATATTACAGGTCCCAACTGTTTTTCAGGTTTTTGCCCTGTCATACCAGGATCGCTGTCTTATCGACTGCTCCTCTATCTATTTACCCCTCGGGTTCTTCACCTGTGCCTGTGCAGCAGCAAGCCTTGCGATCGGTACGCGGAACGGCGAGCATGATACGTAGTCCAGGCCGATTTCATGGCAGAACTCGACCGATGACGGATCTCCGCCGTGCTCTCCGCAGATGCCCAGCTTGATGTCTGGCCTTGTTTCCTTGCCGCCTTCGACAGCTATCTTCATCAGCTTGCCCACGCCTGACTGGTCTACCTTCGCTGTCGGGTCGAATTCGAAAATCTTGGCCTGGTAGTAGTCCTCAAGGATCCTTCCTGCATCGTCGCGGCTCAGGCCGTAGGTCATCTGTGTCAGGTCGTTGGTGCCAAAGGAGAAGAACTCTGCTTCTTTTGCGATCTCGTCAGCCAGAAGAGCTGCCCTCGGGATCTCGATCATCGTTCCGACCATGTACTTAAGATCGACGCCGGCTTCCTTGATGACAGCATCAGCAGTCCTGACGATGATGTCCTTGACGAACTTCAGCTCTTTCACATCGCAAACCAGCGGTATCATGATCTCGGGAGTTACGTTCATACCCTTCTTATTCACGTTGATCGCAGCTTCGATGATCGCCCTTGTCTGCATCTCTGCTATCTCAGGATATGAAACAGCCAGACGGCAGCCCCTGTGGCCCATCATCGGGTTGAGCTCGTGGAGGTTCTTGATGATGTTCTTGAGTTCACCGGCTGATATGCCGAGTTCCTCTGCCAGGACCCTGATCTCTTCGTCATCCTGCGGCAGGAACTCATGGAGCGGCGGATCCAGCAGCCTTATGGTCACGGGACGGCCCTGCATCTCAGTGAAGAGGCCTTCGAAGTC
>JAAZKL010000296.1 GCA_012799845.1 Clostridiaceae bacterium | reverse complement strand
CGAACACTATCCGTATGGGTTACGGATAAAGAAGCCGATAAAATCAGACTGTTGTCCGGCAACGGCTATGAAAGGGTCCATACCGAACCTGTGAGGATATTTCCTTACGACAAGCAGTTCCCGGATGTCGGGCTTTCTTCCGGTTACACTGTGATTTCACTGGATGACGAGAACGACTGCAAAAAAATCAACGAATGCCTGTGGAAAGGGTTCGATCATGGTGATGAACCTGACGGCGATCTCGACGGCATTATGCTCATGCAGAGCGGGCCTAACTTCAGGAAGGACCTGACGACTGCGATAAAGGATCCAAACGATGACTATGCTTGCTATGCAGGCATGTGGTTCGATGAGACGAACAAATACGCTTATCTGGAGCCACTCGCCACAGTCCCTGTGCATCGCAGGAAAGGGCTTGCCACTGTGGCACTTGCTGAAGTGATAAAAAAAACCAAGGCGCTTGGCGCCCGCTATTGCTTCGGCGGCGTTCCGGAGTTTTACACGGCCCTGGGCTTTGAAACCATTTGCAGCCGGGAATTGTGGAAGAAGAAGTTATAGCGTGATCTGTAAAATATACCTGACATCTGTCTCTATAAAACATGTAAGGGAGTTGTACTGACTAATGCAATGCGAAATAATATCAATCCGCAGCAACCCTGGGTACGCGGTGCGTGCGATAGACTGGTTCAGTTCGAAGTGGGGGATCGACCGAAAGGAATATGAGAAGAGCATCAACGACTGTATCAGTAATAACGAAAGGCTTCCCAGGTGGTATCTCGCGATCGGGGAAAGCGACGAGATCATTGGGGGATGCGGGCTTATATTGAATGACTTTGTTGACAGGACCGACCTGTTTTCGTATTTATGTGCGCTCTATGTTGAAGAAAAGGCCAGGGGCCACGCCCTTGGGTCGAAACTCCTGGAATATGTGAGAACCGACGCAGGTCGGCTGGGCTTTGATAAACTGTACCTTTGCACCGATCATACTTCCTATTATGAGAAGTATGGCTGGAAGCATATCGGCACCGGACGCCATCCGTGGGGTGAAACGTCGAGGATATACGAGGCGCCGTCGATCGGGGAACCTGAAACGCCTGTCGGTGGATCAGCAGCGGCGATCAGGAAGCCTTTGCTTGAGAAGATGACCGAATTTTTTGCCGCCCGTGTTGGCGGCTATGACGAACATATGCTCAATGATGTCGCAGGCTGCGTGGAGGGCTACAAAAAAATGGCGGAACTGATCCCGGATAAAACGGAGACGATCCTGGACCTTGGGTGCGGCACAGGGCTTGAGCTTGATGAGATATTCAGGAGATTCCCCGATGTATCCGTAACAGGTATCGACCTGACACAGGCTATGCTGGACCGGCTGGAGCAGAAGTACCATGGCAGGAACATCAGGCTGATATGCGGCGATTACTTCAAAGTCGATTTTGGCGTGAATGCATATGATGCGGCTGTTTCATTCCAAACGATGCATCATTTCGCTCCTGACGTGAAGGCCAAGCTGTACGGAAAGATCCGCAAAGCGCTCAAACCGGGCGGCGTATATATCGAGTGCGATTATATGGTTGAGGACCAGTCCGAGGAAGATAAGCTATTTGCTGAATACGCAAGACTGCGCCGCGAAATGAATATCCCTGACGGAGAATATTACCATTTTGACACGCCCGGCACGATCGACAACCAGATTGTGATGCTTAAAAAGGCCGGATTTTTATCTGCCGTGATGGTATGGCGCGTGGAGAATACGACTATCATTGTAGCAAAAAACGGCTGCCAGTGTATACCAGGTGTCCGGTGATCGACAAATGACGGCAGTGCCCGGATTCATGGCGGGAACAAGACAAATCGGAAACAGGATAACAGAACAACAGAACAACAGAACAACAGAACAACAGGTAATTACACTGTGACCGACATCAAAAAAGCCTGAATTTTCAGGCTTTTTATGGTCTGACTGATTCTTATTTCAGTAGCTTTTAAAATATGGTTGTTATTAAAGAGAATTTTAATAATCAGCTTAGTTTTGTTGTTTTATTAAAAAAAAAGCGCTAAAATTTTAATAACTGATGTTTTAGGTGTGAATTAATAATGCATAATAAGGGGAGGATAGATAAATGATTTCTAATAGAGCAGGTGTTTTTGTGAAACAACCATCAGGGTATGTAGCTTATATACCAAACCCATTGCCACCTGATCCGCCGATTAAGATAGAT
>JAAZKL010000295.1 GCA_012799845.1 Clostridiaceae bacterium | reverse complement strand
TTTTGCAAATTTGAAGAATCAAATGCACTATATCGCATGCCGCATGGATCCATACGGATTTCAGGAGAGTATTGAGAAGGTGCGAAACATGCTGGATATGGAGAAGATGCACTGCAAAAGAAATAGCGGAAGCTGCTGCCACCTGGAGTTGGGATCGATCCTGGCAGCGAAATATGGAACTAATTCTGGTGCTGAAGGAATGATGAATAACCCGGCGGTATAAACCACCTGATGCAGCAGAGTTAATATACCCGACAGGGAAGGAGACGAATTATAATGGATAACATCAGTTACGAAGCGGCGGGGGTCAGTATCGGGACTGCCAATGAAACCAAGGAGAAGTTCAGGGATATAGTTTCTTCGGGTGGATTCAGCCACTGCAGGCCGCTTAACAGGGTCGGCGCATTTGCTTCTGTCGTAGAGATCGGATTGAGCAAATACGCGGACCCGGTTTTTATACTAAAAAGCGAAGAACCCGGTTCAAAGCAACTGCTGTCCATTGAAAACGGCCGGATCGATTGGATAGCCCGTGATCTTGTCAACCACCTGGTCAATGACATCATCGTGATGGGCGCCGTTCCGTGTGCCGTGCTGGACACGATCATCTGCGGCAAATTTGAGAAGGACACAGTTCTCAGGCTTGTTGATGAGATCTCGAAGGCATGCACTGAAAACGGCTGCATACTTGTTGGCGGGGAAACTTCGGAACAACCCGGGATGCTGCCTGCCGGGCGGTACGTATTGCAGGCAAGCGTACTGGGGATCGCGAATAAATCGAAGATAATCGACGGCATCAGCATCAAACAGGGTGACGCAGTAATAGCCTTGGCGTCGAATGGCCTGCATACCAATGGCTACAGCCTGGTCCGCAAACTTATGAAAACGAAGCCGGAGATCCTGAATGAAAGGATAGATGGGGACAGTTTTCTTGACTGTATCCTGCGGCCTCACACTTCTTATGCCAAACCAATACAGGCCGCTCTTGAGCATCATCACGATGATATCCATGGTATGGCTCACATAACCGGGGGCGGTATACATGATAATCTCATCCGTATCCTGCAAAGCGACGATCTGCAGGCGAACATCGATTTGTCAGCGATCAGGATACCGCCGGTCTTCAACGTTATAAAGCGTTATGCCAATGTATCCGATGATGAAATGCTGACAACCTTCAACAATGGTGTCGGCTTGATCATGGTCGTTGAAAACAGTAAGACAGATGCGGTCATTTCTGTGATAAAAGAACATGGGACCGGGGCATACCGCATTGGGCAGATCGAGCAGTCTGCCGGTCGTAAAGCAGTCCTATTCAGCAATAAGTTAAGCTGGGATTAATGAGGAAACCGAATGTTAGCAGGGACTCATGAGGAAGCCGGATGCTTGCAGGGACTCCTGAGGGAGCCGGATGCCTGCAGGAACTCCTGAGGAAGCCGGATGGTTTCCGGGACAAAACTCCGCTTCGGGAACTGCTGTTCGAAAAAATGATGGAGAGGGCCGTGGAGATCAATAACAATGCATCTGTGAGAGATACAAAGATATGCTTTTGCCATTTTTCATCGGAGACAGAGAGTATTGATCATGCCCTTTCCAAAGGGTTTAAGCTTAGCGACGGCATTTACAATATGACCAGGGACCTGGGCAAACCCGTGGTTGAAGCTGCAGTTCCCGAAGGCTTGCAGATCATTGAGTGGAGGATGGGAACAACAGCGGAAAAAGCCAGGTATATCGAGGCATATAATACTGTCTTTCCCGAGAAACCATGGAGCGTGGAAGGGCTGGAATACTCCATATAACGGTCACGGGAGTGCGTTGCCGGAATAACTCGTGCCAGCATCATTGGCAGCCGTTATACGATACTTCTGAATGATCCGGCATCCGGATTTCTGCGAAAAACAGCGCAAGGCAGCTTCCTGCATACGGATGCTGCCTTAAGTGCGTATTTGGCCGCTATATTGCATGTGTAAAAGCGCCTGCATGTCAAGTGTCCTTTTGCTGTTTTAGTGCTTCACTGCTATACTGCTTCTTTATCTCTTCATCTGTATAAGAAACTCATTTGCACATGTCTTTTTTGTGCGGACACTTTGCAAAATACTCGTCATAGTATTTGTGTGTCGCGTCCTCGTACTTATGCACATGGCCGTCAGCGACTTTCGTTATGGCACAGTACATGTGATAGTGTTTTCCGCCCACATATATCGCCGGTCCGGTGGCGTTGTGGTATTCATGGACATGGCCGTCGTCCATTGAGGTTTTCCCGCTCATATAGTGAATGTGGCCTGGTTCGTTGGGATCACAGCTTGTCATTCCCTCATAGTTATGCCAGTGCCGGTCATCGATCGTTGTTTTGCCCAGATAGTAATGTGAATGCATAGAACCACCTCCGATATATTGTATATTATGTTAACCCTGCCTCCTGTGTGAATGGTTCCAGGCAGATCGATGCCGCACAGGCATGACGGACAGGCCGCCTGATTGATAAATCGGCAGCATTTTGCTAAAATATATACATGGAAATAAAAAGTTTCCATAAAGTATATCAGATATCGGAAAGAATAACAGATACCGGATCCTGAAAATGTATGATCTTATCCGCTAATGTTACATCATAGTATTTTGGAGGCATTATGAAAATTAATCCGCAGCATGAATTACTATTAAGTATCTACAGTATCGATTACCTTTTAAGATGCAATGTGGTGGAATTAACGGAAAAGAATCTAAAGATCATGCCGGTTTCAGGCAAGACAGACATGTTCCAGCTTCTTGACCCTGTGGTATTGATCACTGTTGACATAAATGACATAAAGACAGTATCAGCAGACGTAACTGACATTGACGGGAGAGCGGGCAGTGTTTCACTGTTTCTGCGAAATGAGGATGTACCCCATGAACGGCGCGTTTTTGAAAGATACCCGGTATCTCTTATGATCAGCGCACGCAAGAAATTTTCAAGCAAACGGCTCCACATGCTTGTGAGGAACATCAGCCTTTACGGCATGATGGTGGTTTCCGAGGCGGACCTTGAGGTGGAAGAGCATATAGACATCGATCTGATCACGGAAAAGAACATGTTTTACTTCAGCGGCATGGTGGTGTGGAAAAACAAGCTGACCGACAACAGCTTTGAATACGGCCTGCATCTGACACATTACGATATAGCCACCAGGTATATGTTCCAGGATTATCTGAC
>JAAZKL010000294.1 GCA_012799845.1 Clostridiaceae bacterium | reverse complement strand
GTTCCTGATAATGATATTGACCCCATTTTTCATAATAGTCTCTCCCTTACTACAGAATATGACACACGAGCTGCAGGATCCAAGTTGTTATCACTTATTCATATTAGTATATCTTATTACTAGGTAATAATTATTATACATAGAACCAGGCAGAAGTGCAATAGATATGAAGACATTTTTTATTATCACACACGCCGCTCGATCAGGATAACCAGGACCGATGCCGCCATGCAAAGAGCCAGTAAATACATCGGCAGCATGAAGCCGATCCTCTCAGCGAGATACCCGATGAACAACGGCATCGTCAAGGCGGAAAGATTGAATGCCAGAACAGTAACCGCCGAAGCAGACGCCGTCCGCCCGGGAAACCGATTGCAACTGATCATTACAAGGGCGATGGTATTGGCGCCCTGTAAAAAGCCGCCTGCAAAAACAAGGAAAACAATAAGCAGCTTCAGGGCGGGACCGAGCGTGAAAGCTGCCGACATGCAGGCAGCCGAAAGGATGCCTGAGACAGCATAAAACCTTTCAGCTTGCATACGCCTGAAAAAGAGAGGAGAAATAAACCTCATCAAAAGCGCGCCAAGGAAAAATACCGTGGACATAAGCCCTGACAGTTGGTGTCCCATCCCTCTTTCCTGCTGAAAAAATGTGGGCATCCAGACCGAAAGTCTGTACATGAAGCTGAAGTATAGCAGGCAGGCAACCAGTATCAGCCATGCCCTCAGGTCCCTGAAAATCTCCGCCGGATTATCAGATGCCCTGGTCCTGATCGCCCTCATATCCGCATACGGAGAAAGAGGATGCATGCAAAGGCCCAGTATAAAATAACCCGCTTTTTTCTTGTAATATCAGGTGTTGCCATTATATCAGGCGTTGTTATCGTACTCACCTTATTTTTCGTATTTCCCGTATTCCTTAAATTTCTCGTATTCTCCGTATTCCTTATATTTCTCGAATTCCTTGTATTTCCCGTATTTCTCATTTGCCTCATATCCCCTTTGCTTCGCAATTACGCAATGTATTAAACAGCATTAAAGAAAACAATGTATTAAACAGTATTAAAGAACAATATTATCGCGGAGGAATTTAAAAGGCTGCCCGGAAGGTCGTAAACCTCTTCAGGCAGCCTGTTCAAAATGAGTGAAACTCAGCAATCAAGGATACTTGCAAAACGAACTCATAGCTATTTCAAAACGAGTTCATAATTACGATTGCCGAAAACAAGTACCAACAAATAAGTCGTCAGCTATATGACTGCTTCAGACTTGCCACATGACTGTTTCAGACTTACCGCGTTACATTATTTCATCTATAGTGACCCTGCGTCCTTCATCACTGGATTTGCGCATGGCTTCAAGTATACGGATGATCTGCGCCCCGTCATGGAAGTCAGGCCTGACCGTGCCCTTGCCGGCTACTGCCTTCAGGAAGTCGTTGAACGCGTTCACAAAGGTATGCTCATAACCAATGATATGTCCGGGCGGCCACCATGCCGACACATACGGATGAGTGCTCTCCGTCACGATGATTGTGCGGAATCCCTGTTCATTGCCGTCCTGCGTGAAATCCAGGTACTCCAGTTCATTCATGCGTTCGAGGTTGAAGACGATCGCACCCTTGCTGCCGTATACTTCGAAATAGTTGTAGTTCTTTCTTCCGACCGCGAATCTTGAGGATTCGATGCTTCCAAGAGCGCCATTGCCGAACTCGACTACAGCGAAAGATGCGTCATCTACTTCAACATCGCCGTATTCGGACGCACTTGCTCCTGTGCCGGCAGTAAATGCAGTTGCGCCGACACCAGGCAGCGGACGCTTTTTGATGAATGTCCTGTTGACGGCCGTGACAGCGGCAGGCTCGCCTATCAAGTACCTTGCAAGATCTGTTGCATGCGACGACAGGTCGAATAAAGGTCCGCCGCCTGCCTTGTCCTTCTGCAACTGCCATGACAGCGGGAAATTCGGATCAGTGATCCAGTCCTGCAGATATGCCCCGCGCCAGTGATAGATCGTCCCGAGCCTGCCTTCTTCGATTAGCTGCTTTGCATAGGCAACAGCCGGCACCCTGCGGTAATTGTGATTCAGATAATGTACTACGCCCGCCTTCTCGACTGCATCCACCATTTCTTTAGCATCCGCATAGGTCAGCGTGAACGGCTTCTCGCACACTATGTGCTTGCCTGCCTTTGCGGCGGCAATCGCCATTTCCTTATGTTCAAAAGTAGGAGTCCCGATATCCACCACATCGATATCATCGCGTTCCACTACGGTGCGCCAGTCGTATGTGACCTCTTCATAACCCCATCTTTTCGCAAAATCCTCCAGCGGAGTCCTGTTGCCCGCTATAACTTTCAGCACGGGTTCGAATTCCGCGTCGAAAAACTCATTCACCCTGCGCCATGCGTTGCTGTGCGCCTTCCCCATGAAGCCGCCGCCGATCATGGCGATATTTATTTTTTTCTTACCCATGTCAAGCCTCCTTTCAACTTTCGACAGAGCATATCCCTGTCGGTATATATCTGTCTGATACCACATATCAGCCGGCATTACACATCTGTCAGACAGATCATATCACAATGGCAGCGTATGCGCCCCTTACAGCGCCCCCAAAGTAAATCGCTTTAAAATTACTTGAATTTAGCAGCGATCTTCTTCAGGTTCTTTACACTGATTGAAATGGCCTCGTCCTCCATGCCCAGCCATTCGGGAGCCGGAGCGTCGATCTCTACTGCCAGGAAGCCTTTGTAACCTGCTTTGTGGAGCAGTTCAGCCAGCTTGTAGTTGTCCACCATGCCGAATCCGACGGGCACGCCGCTAAAGAAGTACCAGTCAGTGGGTTTGGCTGTCGGATGCATCTTCAGGTCCTTGATGTGAGTTGAGAATACGTAAGGAGCGAGCTTTTCCATTCCAGCCACCGGATCGTCCAGCAGGCGGAGGAAATTGCCCGTGTCAAAGTTTATTCCGAAATTGGGAGAGTCCACTCTCTCGATGATCTCAAGCATTTCATCCGAGGTATAGTCGATGTGGTTTTCTGTCGCAAGCTTTACGCCGTTGGCTTCAGCGATTTTGACCGCTTCCTTGTACATGGGCACGAGCCTTTCGATGTGTTCACGGTGGTTTTCATGGCGCCAGTCGAACGCGGAGCCCGTGATACGCATCACATCGGTGCCGATCAGGCGCGTCTTGGGAATCAGCGCCTTCATCTCTTCGAACGCTGCCGGATTCAGCCCGCGTTCCAGTCCATTGGGATGGCCCCACGCAAAGACCGTATCGAAACCGTACTCCTTCAGCTTTGCGCCAAGCTCCT
>JAAZKL010000293.1 GCA_012799845.1 Clostridiaceae bacterium | reverse complement strand
GCCGCCTCCTCGGGAGCCACTCCATCCACTGCGGGCACATATGCCCTATGCGGCATGCTGGCAGGCATACTGGGCAGCCTTGGCAAAGCCGGGTCGGCCCTCGGCTTTATACTCGGCAGCATGATCCTTGCAATATACTTCAACGGAGCCGCGGAAACCATGCTTTATCTCAGGGACATCCTGGCCGGGTCTTTTATGTTCTTCGTTGTGCCGGACAGGCTGACAGACCGCCTTACAGCTCCATTCGCCAGAAAATCGGCAGACCTTGCGGACGAAAAAAGCTGCTCCCGAAGGATCAGGGGCTTGACGGCAGAAAGGCTCAGGAAGTTTGCGGATGCGTTCATGGCATTGTCCAGGACCTTCGAAAATATGGCGAAGGCCGGCGCTCCTTCGGAAAAACATGACATAAACCTGCTGTTCGACAGGGTGGCCGACAGGATATGCCGGGACTGCAGCCTGTGCCTGCACTGCTGGGAGCGCAGCTTCTACGACACATACCAGGTGATGTTCAGGATCGTTGAAAGCCTCGAGGCCAGGGGGCGCGTCGATGAAAGCGGCATTCCCGCCCACTTCATGGACAAGTGTCCCAGGATCAATGATTTTGTCAACGCAGTCAATAATATGTATGAACTGTTCAAGGCAGGAGTTATATGGAAAAGCAGGATAGGAGAAAGCAGGTCCGTGATCAGCAGACAGTTAGAAGGAATGTCCCGGGTGATAGGCAACCTGGCTGAAGAAATCAATACCGATATCAGCTTCATAGGTCAGCTGGAGGAAGCCATTTCCGCGGCATTGAAGCGGGAAGGCATAAAGGCGGCGGACGTGGCGGTATACAAGGGACTGTGGGGCAAATATGAGATAAGTGTACGGCATGACTCATGCGGAGGAGCCAGGAAATGCACGGCAGTAATAGACAGGATCGTTTCAGAGGCTGCAGGAAGAAGTATGGTACGCAGTGACGAGGAATGCCCGGAGTATGGCAGCGGCGAGTGTACCCTGAAATATATCGAAGCCGAAAACCTCAGGATCACGACAGGGGTCGCGCGCATGCCGAAGTACGGAAGCAAGGTTTCGGGCGACAGCTTTTCATTCATGGACGGGAACAGCGGCAAATACACACTTGCGCTAAGTGACGGCATGGGCACCGGGCATGGTGCGTCAATACAGAGCAAGGCCGCGGTCGATATGCTGGAAAGCTTTCTTGAATCCGGTTTTGACAAGGATACGGCTGTGGATCTCATAAACTCGGTGCTGGTCCTGAAATCGGACGGCGACAGCACCTGTACCATGGACATTGCCATGATAGACCTGTTCAGCGGAGAAGTGGAATTCATCAAGATAGGAGCGGCTCCCACGTATATAAAAAGGGACTCCAGGGTCGAGATGATCAGATCTGCGTCACTGCCGGCCGGCATACTTCCCGGGGTGGACGCCGAGCTCTCGCGCAAGTACATGGATGCGGGAGATATGATCATCATGGTGACGGACGGGATAACTGGCAGCATGGCCGATGACGAACAGGGAGACAGGGTCCTGCTGAAATACATACGCCAAATGGAAAGCCTGAATCCGCAGCTTGTGGCCGAATCGATCCTCGAAGAGGCTGTCGGGCGGTGCGGCGGCCAGCCTTCTGACGACATGACGGTGCTTGTGGCGAAGGTTTGGAAAAAACCGTTATGAAAGTATAAAACCATGTTTTTTCCGCAAACTATACCTGTTGGAAATTATGCCCGTGCTGCTTGTGGCGGGCAATACAGGGTGTGGTTCGGAGGATGATATGGTGGCTGGTGATTCCAGGAGAATAGTGGTCATAAAAAACATTGCCTCGAATCTGATCGAGGAGGCAATACTGATCCTCAGGAGCGGACCGGACGAAACGGCGGGTACCGGCGCACGGAGGCCAGGACAAAGCGGGACCGGACCGAGGAATGATTTCCTGCTCAGGGAAGCGGAGCGCATCATAAACGATTACATGAAGGAGCACGGACTCGCCGTAAAGAAGAAAAGACGGTTATTTCCCGGCGGATTGTCCCGGTTCAGGATATCGGTCGATTCTGTAGTCAACATTATGCTGGCAGCCGCTGTCCTGCTGCTGCTGGTCGTTATATCCAGGATGATGTGAATTCGGCGGGCCGGTTGATCACCGGCCTGGATGGATTTTTCATATATTGCTTGCACATGCTTATTCATTGTGATACAATTACTCAGAATCCTTGCTCTGCACAATGATGCAGGGCCGTTTAGTCCAGAAGGAGGTGAAAGCTACATGATGAACAAGTATGAGTGCATATTCATCATCGATCCTGAAATTGGTGAAGAAGGCATACAGGCTCTTGTCGAGAAATTCAAGAATCTGCTCGAGACTTCAGCACAACTGGAAAGCATAGATGAATGGGGAAAAAGGAAGCTCGCCTATGAAATCGCGGACAGGAATGAGGGCTATTATGTTCTGACCGATTTCAGTGCGAATTCCGATTTTCCGCGTGAACTTGAAAGGATATTCAAGATCACAGATGGAATAATCAAGTATATGATCGTTAAAAAATGATAACCAGGGTGATAGTATGAATAAGGTCATTTTGATGGGCAGGCTGACAAAGGACCCGGAGCTGAGGTATACGGCTTCGAGCAACATACCGAGATGTACGTTCTCCATTGCAGTGGACAGGAGATTTGCCAGGCAGGGTGAAGAGAAGCAGACAGATTTCTTCAACATAGTTGCCTGGAGAAACCAGGCGGAGTTCTGCAGCAAATACTTCACAAAAGGGCTGAGGGTCCTTGTTGTCGGAAGTCTGCAAAACAGGAGCTGGGATGATAACGAAGGCAAAAAGCACTACATCACGGAAGTAGTCGTTGATGAAGTATACTTTGCGGATTCCCGCAGGAGCGAGGGAGGCCCCGCGTACGGCCAGGCCGGTACTTCAGGATTTGTGCCTGCTACGGCTGCAGGAACAGATGAAGATGCGGGATTCTTCCAGACAGACGATGACGATCTGCCGTTCTGAAATGACCTTGTTAACGGGCACCAGCGCAGGAACGGATGAGATCCTGCATCAGTAAGTGTGAAAGGAGGCATTTGCATGTCAGCTAAAAGGGATAACAGGGGCGCCGGCAGGGATTATGACAAGGGCGAAGGCAAAGGCGCCATGAGAAGAAGGAGCAGAAAAAAGGTTTGTGCTTTCTGTGTGGACAAGGTTACTGAAATAGACTATAAAGAAGTTGCAAAGCTGAGGAAGTATATTTCCGAAAGAGGCAAGATCCTTCCCAGAAGGATCTCGGGCAACTGCGCAAAGCATCAGCGCCAACTGACGACCGCGATCAAAAGGGCAAGAACGATCGCACTGCTGCCGTTTACAGCAGAATGATCAAACAGAAACGGCCCCTCCTCAGATCCAAGGTGGATCCGGGGAGGGGTTTTTACTTCCAAAGCAAACGGCCGGATACCCAACCCGGTGATCCGACCGTTGCCCTGCTCACGCTGAGCAGCTCTGGAGGTTAATGAATCGTGACTACTTGCATTTCTCCTGCTGCGTTCATTGGTGCCTGCACTGGTATGACCTGTTAGCTCATCTGCTTCTGTAGTGTATTCTTCTGGTGATGTATATCTTAAAGCTTCAGGCTTGTTATCCCTCCGGTATATATATACCCCATGGGTCATAAGTTGAAACAGGACCCGACAATTTTACCGCATTTGATATTCCAGTTGGAAAAATAGTGTTTTTAGTGTATTATAATATACGCCGAACAAGCCGGACCAATTAACCTGATATATGAAAGGGACCATCAGCGCATGAAAAGGATCGGTTATCTTGGCCCGAGGGGGACGTTTTCCCATGAGGCCATGAAAAAGTACACAGGGCAGGTGCCATACATATCCCGGGATTATCCGACGATCCCGGACATATTTGCCGCGATGCAGGACGGGCAGCTTGACGAGGCCATTGTACCGATAGAGAACTCCATCGAAGGTGCTGTCAATGTGACCATGGACATGATGACCCGGGAAAACGGCCTTTGGATTAGGGCTGAGGTCGTTATCCCCGTGAGGGAGCATCTGTTGGTGAAAAAGGGGTCCGATATTTCGAAAATCAGGACGGTGCTTTCGCATCCGCAGCCCCTGGGCCAGTGCAGGCGTTTTTTGGCGGAAAATCTGCCGGATGCGGCAATAAAGACTACCCACAGCACTGCCGCTGCCGCCGGGGAGGTGGCTGCCGGCACTGGCGACATGGCTGCCATAGGATCCAGGGCGGCAGCTGAGGCATATGACCTGGAAATACTGAGGGAGGACATCCAGGACCATGACAGCAACTTCACGCGGTTCATCGTCCTGGGCGGAAGCGATGCCGTAAGGACCGGGAACGACAAAACATCGCTGATTTTCTCCACGGAGGACAAGC
Source organism: Clostridiaceae bacterium (assembly GCA_012799845.1). Classification (GTDB taxonomy): domain Bacteria; phylum Bacillota; class Clostridia; order Acetivibrionales; family DTU013; genus DTU013. The sequence goes on along the minus strand of JAAZKL010000293.1, from coordinate 5,945 downwards.
CTGGAAGCCTCTACAGGATACTGGAGATCTTCAACCTCTGGGATATCAACATGACGCGCATCGAGTCGAGGCCTGCCAGGAGCGGGCTGGGCAGATATATATTCTTCGTGGATGTACTTGGGCACAGGGAGGACGACGACCTGAGAGACGCCCTGACGATGGTGAAAAGAAAAGCATCGTTTTTAAAGATATTGGGCTCTTACCCGGTTTCTGCATCATAATAAAATCTGATGCAGGAAATACCACAATATGGTAAAATATTAGCAAACCGGGTTGGGAGTTGAGTATATGGCATTACCTGATAAGGAGATCGATATAACCAGGAGCATAAAGACTATCGAAATGCTGAAAAGCGAACTGCTCACTGAACTGGCGGATCTGTACAAGGTGCTGGCGGGCGGCGCCCGGGATGAGCTTCATGAGGCGGTCGGCGATGTGTTGTCGAACATCATCCTCATCAGCTACCTGCTGGGCAAGCGCCTCGGCGTCAGCTACAATGCCGTCGAACTGAAGATCCGCAGCAAGATCAGGCTTGGGCTCGTGGAAAACAATGACGTTGAGAAGTATTACGGCGATCTGTCCGAGCTTTCAAAGCATCTGGGCAGCAGCAGAAGAAAGGAGAAATGAGAAGGGGTTGCCCTTTTTCAGGTTATGGATAGCAAAAAAATCCTAAGCAAACTGATTCCGCAGGTAAGTGTACACATATGGGTCATATTGCTATTGACCGCCGTCATAGCGATACTGGACTGGCGGGTGGCAATACCGTGTTTTGTGCTGTTCGCTTACCTTGCCTGGCACAACCTCAGGACGAATTACAGGCGGAAGGCGGAAATATCTGATTTCATCGAGAACCTGAACCTCAATATCGACACGGCTACGAAGGATACTCTGCTCAACTTTCCCATGCCGCTTGTCATAGCGGAGCCCGATGGATCGATCATATGGTATAATCCCTCCTTCCGGGATATTTCCGAGCATACAGAAGCATTCGAGAACGAGGTCAAAACCATTGTAAAGGAACTCCGCGATGAGCTACCGGCCGATAACGCAGAGCAGAAATACATGCCCATATCCAGGCAGATATATTTGAACGGCCGCTATTACAATGTGCTGGTAAGCATTGCAAGGCGTAATCCGCAGGATGCCATGAGCTGCATGCTCATCCTTTATTTCATCGATACCACCGAGCTTATCTCACTGAGGCAAACGTATGCCGACGAGAGGATAGTCGCCGGCATATGCGTCATAGACAATTACGACGACCTGATGCAGAGCATGGAGGACCCTGTCAAGCCGCAGATGCTGGCCGAGATAGACAAGAGAGTAGTAAGGTGGATCTCCTTCACCAACGGGATCATCAAGAAATTCGAGAGAGACAAATACCTGTTCATTTTTGAGCATAAATACATAAAGGAGCTTGAGGAGAAAAAGTTCGAGATACTGGACACTGTCAAGGAGATAAACATCGGGAACAAGCTGCCTGTCACACTTAGCCTTGGATTCGGGCTCAACGGCGGGACGCTGGCTGAGAACCTCAGTTTTGCCGCCGCCTCCATCGACCTGGCGCTGGGCAGGGGAGGCGACCAGGTGGTGTTGAAAAACGGGGAGAATTTCAGTTTCTTCGGGGGAAAGACCAGGGAACTGGAGAAGAGGACAAAGGTGAAGGCAAGGGTTATAGCATATGCGATGCGTGAGCTGATCGACCAGGCGGAAAACGTACTCATCATGGGGCATGAAAACGGCGATATCGATTCGCTGGGTGCTTCGCTCGGCTTATACAGGATCGTCAGGAGCAGGGGCAGGGAAGCATACATAGTGCTGAACAGGCTGAACCCGACCATTGAGAAGCTGGTGGAAAGGATCAGGAAAGACGAGGAATACGCGGGCCTGTTCATAACCGGAAGCGAAGCCATGGACCTGCTGGGCAGAAAGTCTCTCCTCATCGTCGTGGACAACCACCGCAGGAGCTTTGCCGAAGTGCCGGAACTGGTCGATAAATGCGAGCAGATAGTTGTGGTAGACCATCACAGGAGGGGTGCCGATTACATACAGGACACCGTCCTGACGTACCAGGAGCCGTATGCTTCATCCACATGCGAACTGGTCACCGAGGTGATCCAGTACATAGATGAAAAGCTGAAACTCAGCCAACTGGAGGCTGAAGCCCTCTATGCAGGCATTGTAGTCGACACGAAGAACTTCACGTTCAAGACCGGCGTCAGGACATTTGAGGCAGCTTCCTACCTGAAACGGCACGGAGTCGACACAGTGGCGGTCAAGAAACTTTTCCAGAATGACATCGAAACCTATCAGAAGATCTCCTCCGTTGTCAGCGAAGCGGAACTGATAGACGGCGATATAGCGATATCGGTCTGCGGGGAGGATGCCGGCAATCCGCAGCTCATAGCGGCCAAGGCCGCCGATGAACTGCTGAACCTGTCAGGAATAACGGCGTCGTTCGTATTGTGCAGTGTTGACGGCGAGGTCTGGATCAGCGGCAGATCCCTGGGCGAAATAAATGTGCAGATGATACTCGAGAAGCTTGGCGGCGGCGGCCATCTGTCGGTTGCAGGTGCGCAGCTTGCCGATACGGACATAAATGATGCAAAAGAAAGGTTAAAATATGCTATAATGAATTATAAAGAAGAAATGGCAAAACCGAATACTTAAAACCGGAGGTTCATATGAAAGTCATATTGAAACAGGATGTCAAGGGACTGGGGAAGAAGGATGACCTGGTTAATGTCAGCGACGGTTATGCCAGGAATTTTTTATTTCCAAGGGGAATGGCTGTTGAAGCCAACGAAAGCAACCTGAACATAGTAAAAACCAGGAAAGAAGCTGAAAAGACCAAAAGGGACAGGGAACTTGCGCATGCAAGGCAACTGGCTGAAAAGCTCCGGGATGTGGAGGTAGTCATCAGGGCTAAGACAGGCGAAAGCGGGAAACTTTTCGGATCGATAACCAGCAAGGACATTTCAGATAAACTGAAAGATGATTTCAAACTGGATATAGACAGGAAAAAGATAGTAATGCCGGATACGATCAAATCGACAGGATCATATGAGGTCGACGTCAAGCTGTATCCTGAAGTCAGCAGCAGGCTGAAGGTAAGGATCGAGTCAGAATAAGATCCGGATGAGAATAATAACCGGAATCATATCCAGAATCGTAAACAGAATCATTACCAGAATCAGAACCACAGCAAGAACAGTGCAGGGACAGAGCCAGACAGAGAACAGATAACCGGAGGGGTCGTAAAGTGGATCTAAGTGCCTTGGGAATGGTACCACCTCATAATATAGAGGCGGAACAGGCAGTACTCGGCTGCATGTTGCTCGATTCCGACGTGATCCCTACAGTGACGGAACTTATAAGGAGTTCGGATTTCTACAGAGAAGACCACAGGGAAATATGTGAGGCCATTATCGATATAGTTGAAAAAGCGGGACCGGTGGACATAATCACTGTTTCCGGGCAACTGCAGCAAAGAGGCACGCTGGAGCAGGTCGGAGGGATGGATTATCTCGCCAGCATCACCAGTACCGTGCCTACCACTGCAAATGCCAGGCATTATGCAAAAATTGTCGAGGAAAAATCGCTGCTCCGCAAACTGATAAAGGCTGCGCAAAACATCGCGGGGATGAGCTACGAGGCTTCCGAAGAGGCCGAATTCGTGCTGGACAGGGCGGAGAAAAGCATATTTGACATAATCGAGAGAAGAAGCACCCAGGGATTCACCCATATCAAGGATGTGCTTCTTGAGACATTCATCAGGCTCGAAGAACTCTACAACAGCAAAAGCCCCGTAACCGGGGTGCCGACAGGGTTTGCCGACCTGGACATGAAAACCGCCGGACTGCAGAATTCGGACCTGATACTTATCGCAGCCCGCCCAGGTATGGGCAAGACGGCGATGGCACTGAACATCGCCCAGTATGCAGCAGTCCAGAAGCACGTTCCGGTAGCCCTGTTCAACCTTGAGATGTCGAAGGACCAGCTTGTTAACAGGATGCTGTGCAGCGAGGTCATGGTCGACAGCCACAAGATGAGGACAGGCAGGCTCGACGACGAAGACTGGAACAAGATAGCGAAAGCACTGGGGCCTTTGTCGGAAGCGCCCATATATATAGACGATACGCCCGGTCTCACGGTAATGGATATCAGGGCGAAGTGCAGGAGGCTGAAGCTCGAGAAAAAGCTCGGGCTCGTGGTGATCGACTACCTGCAGCTCATGCGCGGGAGAGGAAAAGTGGAAAACAGGCAGCAGGAGGTATCGGAAATATCCCGGTCGTTAAAAATACTGGCAAAGGAACTGAACGTGCCAGTGGTGACCATGTCGCAGCTCAGCAGGGGACCGGAAACCAGGACGGACCACAGGCCGATGCTCAGCGACCTCAGGGAATCCGGCGCCATTGAGCAGGATGCAGATATAGTTATGTTCATTTACAGGGATGACTATTACAACCCCGACAGCGACAAGAAGAACATAGCTGAAATCATCATCGCCAAGCACAGGAACGGATCGACCGGAACGGTCTATCTCAAATATTTCGACAAATACACCAAGTTTGCCAATTTGGAAAGAGATGAAACATATCAGTGATTATGTCCCAAAATTCCAGAAGAAGATCCTGGACGTCATTACCGCCAACAATCTGATCGAACCCGGAGAGGGAGTCGTTGCGGGCGTGTCGGGAGGTCCTGACTCCGTATGCCTTATCCATGTGCTCAACGCTCTCCGGCCGATCCTTGGAATGAAACTCCATGCCGTACATGTAAATCACATGCTGCGCGGTGAAGAGGCTGACGCGGATGAGGAATTCACCGCGCGCCTTTGCGCTGAACTGGAGATACCGCTGCATATCCTGCGGACGGATGTGGCGGCCGTTGCTGCAGAAATGGGCATTTCGACAGAAGAGGCAGGCAGGGAGATCCGGTATCGCGAGTTCCGAATGCTGGCCGGGGCCACGGGGGCGACGAAAATAGCGGTTGCGCACAACAGGAACGACCAGGCGGAAACCGTCATGATGAATATAATAAGAGGGACCGGAACCAGGGGCCTCTGCGGGATGGAGTACATCAGGGGGGATATCATAAGGCCCCTCCTTTCCGTGAGCAGAGAAGAGATCGAACAATATTGCAGTGAAGCCAGCCTTGCGCCCAGGACCGACAGTACCAATCTGACCGGGGAGTACACCCGCAACAAAGTGCGGCTCGGTTTGCTTCCATATATTAATGAAAACTTCGGAGCCAACATCATAAACAGTCTTTGCAGGCTGGCAGAGAACACCGCCGCCGACCAGCGTTTCCTGGAGAAATGCGCTGCCGAAGCATATGAGCAGGTCCTGCGCGAAAGCGGGGACGGACAGGTAAGCATGGATATCGGTATGCTTCGCAGGCTCGATCCGGCAATACTGATGCGCGTCCTAAGGCAGGCTGTCGAACAGGCGGCTGGAAGCGCAAAAGGAGTGGGAGGCATACATTATCAGGCCTTGTCCGACCTGGTCATAAAAGGCGTCACCGGGATGCAGGCCGAACTGCCGCGCGGAATAAGGGCATCAGTTTCTTACGGCATCCTGAAGCTGTCTGCCGGAGGATTCGAAGTTGAAAGCCAGCGGGCCGCCGGGTTTTCAAGACAGGTGGTGGTCCCCGGAACCACGGAGGTCCCTGAGATCGGCGCTTATCTGACAGCCTCCGTCCATGAACCGCTTAGTATTGATAAATATAAATCACTGGGTTATAATCCATACGTGCAATATTTTGATTATGGTCTGCTGAAAAAGGGAATACATATAAGAAATCGCCGGGCAGGCGACATTTTCAGGCCTTTTGGATCAGGCGGCACTAAAAAACTCAAGGAATTTTTCATCGACAATAAAATCCCGCGTGACGCGCGTGACCGTATCCCGCTGATATGCCTGGGGAATGAGACGGTATGGGTC
>JAAZKL010000292.1 GCA_012799845.1 Clostridiaceae bacterium | reverse complement strand
ACACTTACTCCTGGTGAATATTTTGAAATATTATCTGAGCTTACAGAAAACTTTGACCTATGGGAAACCGTATATTATCATGTGATGAAAAGCCACAATGACATCCTGGAGTGGTATCGTGGCACAGGGCTGAGACCTTACCGTAATGCCCTGGATATAGAGAGACAGAAGGACTTTGAAAATGATATTAAACAGCATTTGATAGAAAGCTATCCGTCGCAGAAAAATGGGGAGATCATTTTCAGGTTTCCGAGATTCTTCTTTACGGCATATTCGAAATAACTGAATAAACGTAAATTGAGTGGATTTACCAAAGATGCCAAATAATCAGAGAGCAGTGAGATAAGCATGATTACTGACGAGCTTCGGAACCAGATAAGAGACTTTCTGGGCATAACAGGAAACTACCCTTTAGAAGGATATAAAATCGTAAACGAAAAAATATGTGATGGGTATGTACGGCTTTTGATCACATATAAGGGCAGTGAAAACGATGAGATCCCGGCATATTTGCTGGTCCCGGAAGGTGACGGCGTTTTTCCCGCGGTTTTGATCCACCACCAGCACAACGGAGAGAGGCATCTTGGAAAAAGTGAAGTATGTGGTCTTGCGGGAGATCCGTTGCAGGCATTTGGGCCTGCATTGGTGAAGAAGGGATTTGTTGTGCTTGCTCCTGATTCCATTTGTTTTGAAGACAGGCGTAAAAATGCCAGCGGCATATTGCCGGATGATAATGATTTTCTGCAGCATTACAATGAAATGTGTTATCGGTTGCTTATGGGTAGTTCACTAATGAAAAAAGTACTTGATGACGCCAATATCGCGATCGAATTGCTGAAATGCTGTGAAAAGGTCGACAAAAAGCGCATTGGAGTGCTGGGCCACTCATACGGTGGGAATACTGTTATTTTCCAGGCCGCAGTTAATGAAGATATAGCATTTTCCTGTACAAGCGGAGCGGCATGTACATATAAAAACAAGATCGAAAATGGGACCGGAATCGAAATGGCAGAGGTCATACCCGGATTCACCAATAAGTTTGATATAACGGATTTGGTAAAATGCATAAGTCAGAGGCATCTTTTGATAGTTTCTGCTGCAGATGATAAGTACTCCAGGGATGCTGATGCCATAGAGGATTTGGTGTGTGATACATATAGTGGACCGGAAGCCGGCAGCAATCTGGAGCATTACAGATATGAAGGCGGGCATGCGCTTACACCTGAAAGGTTTACAGATATTATCAACTGGATCGGCAATGTTGCAAAAACGATCCGGTAGGAGGTTCTTATGAAACAGGACAGTTCGACAATAAGCTGGAACAATATGAGTGAAGAATGGTGTAAGTTGGTGGAAAATCCAAATCCGAATGATCCCGGGTACTTTATAATGCCTTATACACTTGAGCGGTTGGGTGATGTTTCAGGCATGAAGATCCTTGATCTGGGCTGTGGTGAAGGCAGGTATTCGCGGGAACTGGCGCATAGGGGCGCGGAAGTGACTGCGGTTGACTGTGCTGAATTCTCTATCAAATGTGCAAAAGAGAAAACCCAGGAAAAAGGCCTGGATATTTTATACCTGATACGCAACAGCAACGACTTATATGGTATAGAAAACGATTATTTCGACCTCGTCCTCTGCTCCATGATGCTGATGGACTGCGAGGATCTTGATGGGACCGTAAAGGAAGCAGTCAGGGTACTAAAACCGTCGGGCACTTTATTTGCGAGCGTCCTCCATCCGTGTTTTACCGGCGGGAGCATCTGGAGGGAAGGTGAAGGCCTGGACAGAAGAGTCGTTGTTGGAGATTACTTTAATCCGGCAGTGTACGAGGAGCCGTTGCACAGGGGTAATATGCCGGTCATTTGGAGACACAGGACGCTTGAGGAGTATGTAAAAACGTTTGTGAAGAATGGTTTGACTATTGTAGATCTGAACGAACCTCGCCCGACTGATGAGCAGGCAAAAATATCAGTTGGGATCGCATGGCTTCAGAAGATCCCGTTATTCCTCTTCTGGGAACTGAAAAAATGATTAACACAGGCGACGCAGACTGCTAAAGGCAAATTTATATTATGAGGTGAGAGTATGAAATTATGGCTTTTCATGACTGTAATGGATTTGCTTATTCCGGCGCTCATGATCGGCTCCGGCATTCTGTTCATGAAGAGACCGCCTGAAAAAATAAACCCATGGTACGGGTACAGGAGCAGGATGTCCATGAAAAACAAAGACACGTGGGAGTTTGCGCATCGATATGCCGGAAAGATATGGTTTGTTTCAGGATGGATCATATTGTTGCTGACTGTTCCTGTAATGCTGATGCTTTTGGGAAAAGACCCGGAGACGGTCGGTATGGTCGGCGGAATCGTCTGCATCGTTCAATGTATCTCGATGGCTGCAGTGATTATCCCGACAGAACGGGCATTGAGAAAGAAATTTGATAAATATGGAAATCGCGAGGATGCCTGATGAAGATATGAACCGGAGGGGGCGGCCAAAGTATGGAATACAGGAATTTGATCGAGCTGGACAAACCTATTCTGAGGTCTATGAAATCGGGAAATACGCTCTATGTAATTGCGGGAAAAGAGTTTGTAAGGGTTGACAGCGAGACGTGCGAAATACTCCGGAAAGCGGAGATCTTTGCCGAGGACAGCAAGACCAGGTATTTCATCATTGACAGTGATGCGATTTACTGCAGGGACTTTTACAGGCTTTACAGAATCGATAAAGAAACGCTGGAAATTGTGGACAGATGGGAGCTAGGCTCCGATCTGAAAGCTTATGTAGACGGCAAGCATGAATTCATTATAAATATTGCTACAATGGCGCTTGAGCAGAGGAAAGATTCATTGCCGTTCAGATGACAGAAAGAACTTAAGTAATTGACTGCTTTACTGGTTTGTATTACCATAAATGCTATAATGCGCAGGCTGGGATAATCCATAAGCGAAGAGTACTGTATGCAACAGAACAAAATGGAAGGCGCTCAGCCATTCATTTTAATAACAGAGAGGACAGATATGCGAACGATTACTTTGATACCCGGAGATGGCATAGGACCCGAAGTGGCATTTGCAGCGCAGAGGCTTATAGATGCATCGGGTGCTGAGCTGAACTGGGAGATCCAAAACGCAGGGGCTTGTATGATCGAGCGATTCGGAACTCCTTTGCCCGAGTCGGTGATATATTCGATCAGGAGGAATGGAGTCGCGCTGAAAGGTCCGATCACCACTCCTGTAGGTGAAGGTTTCAGAAGTGTAAATGTCGCGCTCAGGAAAGAACTCGATCTGTATGTGAATCTGCGTCCCGTCAAAACATACCGGGGGATCCCGTCAAGATATGAAAATGTCGATATCGTTATAGTCAGGGAAAACACTGAAGACCTGTATGTGGGGATCGAGCATATGGTAGGCGGGGATGCGGCTGAAAGCATCAAGGTGTTTACCAGGAAGGGCTGTGAAAGGATCTGCAGATATGCCTTCGAGTATGCGCGCAGGGAAGGAAGAAAGAAGGTAACCGCGGTCCATAAGGCCAATATCATGAAATGTACAGATGGAATGTTCCTCGGTATTGCGCGCGATATTTCAAAAGATTACCCTGATATAAAGTTCGAAGAAATGATCGTTGATGCGATGTGCATGAAGCTTGTCCAGTCGCCGGAATCATATGATATCCTTGTTTTGCCGAACCTTTACGGCGATATAGTTTCAGATTTATGCGCCGGACTTGTCGGCGGCCTGGGATTCGCGCCCGGGGCAAATATTGGAAACGACTGTGCGGTGTTTGAACCGGTCCATGGCAGTGCGCCTGACATTGCCGGAAAGAATGTTGCAAATCCGATAGCCATGATGCTTTCAGGAGTATATATGCTCAGATATATCGGTGAGATCGAGGCTGCAGACAGGATAGAAAAAGCGATTTCATATGTGCTGAGTGAAGGAACAGTAAAGACATCTGATTTGGGCGGTTCATTCGGCACAAAAGAGTTCACGGATTATATGATTTCGAGATTATAGGTGAATGCTCCCGGTTGCTGCGACTCAAATAAGCAGAATGATATTCCGGCAAGTGAGACAAAACACTGTGTGATATTTGCATATGGGTATCTGCAACCAGTGAAATCTTGTAAGGGGTATACGTATGAACAAGCTGGTTTTATTTGAGAAATTCCCGTATCTTGAGTCAGATGAGCTTTTACTTAAGAAAGTGGAGTCATGTGGCTGCAACAGGAATAAAGACCGAAAGTGAGAGTAAAGAACATGTGGGAGAAGCTTGAGTTGCCGTGGCAAACTGCGTTTTCACAGGGATGGGAATCCTTCAGGAACGGGTCCATCCCAATTGGTGCCGCTCTTACCGATGAAAACGGCAATGAGATTTCTGTTGGCAGAAACCGCCTGTATGAACCCGGTTCTCTGAATCCCCGGATCGCCCATGCGGAGACGGAATGCCTGCAGAAGCTCGACACTGCAAAGTATCCGAATGTGGGACAATACACGTTGTTTACCTGCATGGAACCCTGCCCCATGTGCTTTGGTACCATCATCATGAGCAATATCCGTAAAGTAAGGGTTGCTGCAAAAGACGGTTATTGCGGGGCAGTCTATCTATCCGAAACGGATCCTTATATCAAATCAAAAAATATGCAGATCGGATTTGAGTCTGGCATCATGCAGGATGTTCAGATAGTAATGCAGGCTTACTTTGAACTCAGGGCATGTAATGGCGAAGTCAATAGAGTAGTGGAGGTTTTCAGCCAGTATTGTCCGGAAGCAGTGCAGATGGCAAAAGCTTTCTACCATGAGGTGAGGATTTGTACAGATTCGCTGACCGCAGTGCGGAGAAGTGGAATGCAGTCAAGGCTGTCGCTGAATATTTT
>JAAZKL010000291.1 GCA_012799845.1 Clostridiaceae bacterium | reverse complement strand
TGCACCCCAAGCAAGCACTCTAACCATACTGAGCTACACCCCGAAAGCGCATATGAATTATAGCACAGTAGGAGTGCCGTTGTAAAGCATTTATTTGGTCGGTCTGCTCTTTGCCGGCCGGTTTATCGGCTCATTTCACCTATTTATGGCTGCTGCTTTGTCAAAACCGCGGTCTTCTGCCCGTTACCAATACATAAATTATGTACGCGATAAATGCAAGGATGGCTATCGGAAGGACGACCCTGATCGCAAAACCGAGCAGCTTCAGTGCTGCATACGCCAGGACTGCTATGATGCCGACTGCGACTATCAATCTTATGATATTTCTCACAACTATCACCTCTCATTACATTTTACATTTCCGTAAGCTCGCTTATACCGCTTTTTGGAATCTGTTTCTGTTATTAGATACGTAAACTGTTGCCAAATGTCTAACAGCAATGTGATAATTGTATGATTATTTGATCCTGTGATTCTTTTTATTGAGATATTCAAGCTGCTTATCAAGTATTTCGTTCTGCATCTTCAGCCTTCCGAGTTCTTCGATGTAGTCGTTCTGTGCGGCTGCAATGAGCAATATGCCGCCTATCCCCACGAAGACGTTTCCTACGGCGTCCAGACTGTCTTCATCCAGAACTATAACAAGAACGATACCGGCAAGGGCGGACAATACCGCCAAACCGGCCGGAGAAATCGATCTCAGGTTCTTCATATGATTCAACCCTTTCTCATTACATAATACTTTCGAGTCATCACAAATGTGCAGTTACGCATAGGCTGCGCCAAATGCCAGTCCCGTGTAAGCCGCGCCAAATGCCGTCCAAAAGTCTCGGCCGCAGTCATCTGCATAAAAGCGGGCAAACAGGATGATACTAAGTGAGACCATAATATGGCATAATGCATGGGAGGCACAGGATTTGTCGTTTATCAGCAGACTACTGAAAAAACACCTCATCTTTGAAGAACCAGATAAGCAGGAAAGATTCATACTGAAACCCGACAGGGCGTCTGTCGGGGGTAAAGGCACTGGAACGGACGAGTTTGAAAAGGCGAGGGGTAAAAAGATTGCTGAGTCTGAAAAGAAGCCGGAACCGGGAGATGAAGTAAAAAGCGATATAGATGCCAACCTTCTGCACATGAAGGATGTCTACAGTATACCGCTGAACAGCGATATCGTTCTGAGGGAATTCGACATAACTCATGGCTGCAAGTCCGTCAGGGCATTCATTATTTTCTTCGATGGTATGACTGACAGGGAAGTTATCAACAATTACATATTGAAGCCGCTGATGGTAAATTCCGTAATGCCGCTGAAAGACACCGCCGAAACCCTTGAAGATTACGTCGTACGCCAGTTGATGCCGCATTGCCAGGTGAGTGTAAACAAGAGCTACAAAAAGGCAGTCGAATCGGTGAATTTCGGCGGGTGCGCACTTTTCGCCGAAGGACTGGACGTTTGCTTTACAGCGGATGTCAAGGGATGGGAGCACAGAGGCGTCGAAAAACCCAACAACGAGATCATTATCAAAGGTCCGCAGGAAGCCTTCAACGAGGTCCTGAGGACAAACAGCGCACAGATCAGGAAAAGGCTGAAGGATGAGGATTTGATCGCTGAGGACATAACCGTTGGAAAAGTAAGCAGGACTCCCTGTACGATCATGTATATAAAGGATGTGGCCAATGACGCGCTCGTGGCTGAGATCAGGCGGAGGCTGGAAGGGATCAGGGTCGATTACATGCTGGATGCGGGTGTCCTGGAACAGCTCATTGAAGACAGCACGATCTATCCGTCGCCTCAGATGATCTCCACGGAGAGGCCAGATTACGTCGCTGAACTGCTGGTATCCGGCAGGGTCGCCATCATTGTCGACGGATCGCCGAATGTGCTGGTGGTACCCATCACTGCGTTTGACCTGATGCACTCGCCCGAGGACAATTATATAAGATACCCGTACGTCAACCTTCTGCGGTACATACGCTATGTCGCAGGATTTGTTGCACTGCTGCTGCCCGGACTGTATGTGGCGGTAACGAATTATCATCATGAAATGATCCCTACGGATCTTTTGCTGGCAATAGAAGCCTCCAGGGAAAAGGTCCCGTTTCCTTCACTGGTGGAGATACTGCTGATGGAGCTGTCCTTTGAGCTTATCCGGGAAGCAGGCCTGAGGGTGCCGGGGCCCATCGGGCCGACCCTTGGTATCATAGGAGCGTTGATACTTGGGCAGGCAGCGGTCGCGGCGAATATAGTGAGCCCGATACTGATAATCATAGTGGCGGTTACCGGTATCGGTTCTTTTGCGATCCCGAATTACTCGCTGGCCTATTCGATAAGGATCATGCGGTTTATCTTTATTTTCCTGGGAGTACTGGCGGGATTCCTGGGGATAACTTTGGGG
>JAAZKL010000290.1 GCA_012799845.1 Clostridiaceae bacterium | reverse complement strand
TTCCACAGGATGATCGTTGAGACGGGTATTCGCGACAATTTTGTCGTGAGAAGCAGGGAGTACTACGAAAAAGTTTTCGATTGTTTTGCCCCGGACCATGCCAGGGTCTACATTGCAAGTTATGAGGGAAAACCCATCGCAGGCACCATCGCCATCCTGTACGGCAATAAATGCTGGTACCTGTACGGAGCCAGCATAAATGAGCACCGCAACCTGATGCCCAATTATCTTCTGCAGTGGAACATGATAAAATGGGCGCTGGAATCGGGCTGCGACATATACGATTTCAGGGGCGTCCCGGGAGACCTGGATGAAAACAATCCGATGTACGGCCTTTACAGGTTCAAAGTCGGTTTCAGCGGGAAATTCACTGAGTTCGTGGGGATGCTGGATTACGTGTTCAATCCTTTCATAAACTTCATAGCCGAAAAATGCATTACCGCATTCCGCGAACTGAGAAGAAAAATATATAAGAGAAAGTAAAGAACCGTGAAAAAGCAATCGAGTGCAAAAGGCTTTACCATCCTCAGCGCGGCAAACATCATAAATAAGTTGCTTGGCCTGCTGTACGTGCCTGTTGTTACGCTGATAATCGGCAATTATGGCAACGGCATACGTGAACAGGGCTTTAAGTTTTACGAGCTGGCATTTGTCATAACTAATACCGGTATACCTATCGCACTGTCAAAAATCATATCAGAGCAGCTTGCCTCATCAAGGTACAGGCTTTCGTACAAGACGCTGCGTGTATCAGCCATGCTGCTGATATCGGGAGGCCTTTTTACCAGCGTCCTTACCGCTGTCCTGGCTGGCCCTGTGTCAAATTTGATGCACTCTCCTGAATCATACTGGACGATCATGGCACTGTCCCCCGCCTTGCTTTTTACCTCCATAGCATGCATATTCAGGGGCTATTTCCAGGGTCGGTCCAACATGGTGCCCACAAGTGTTTCACAGATCATCGAGCAGGTCATCAATGCTGTACTGGCTATATTGTTTGCGTGGTTTGCGTATCAGTGGGGCCTGAAGTTCGCTGCAGGACAGGGACTGGCTGGCGAAGAGATGATGCATGAGGCGCTGAAATTTGCGGCGGCAGGTGCCACTGTAGGTGTATCTGCCGGAGCTCTGGCAAGTGCCGGTTACCTGTATTGGACATTCGCCAGGAATAAAGCGGAAATAATCGATGAACTCAGGTATTCGTCGACCGACGGGTCTGAAATGTCATCGTCAGACATCCTGAAGTGGATAATCAGGCTTGGTGTGCCTATAACACTGGGCTCTGCGATGATATATGTGACACAACTGATAGATGTCATCAATACCAAATCAAGGCTGATCGTAGCCGGCTTCAGCGAAGTTGAAGCTACGAGCATGTACGGTGTCCTGGCGACGCAATACACAAAGGTACTGTTTATTCCGGTCGTGTTTGCGACAGCGTTGGGCACGGCCGTCCTCCCGTCAGTTTCAGCGGCTGCTGCGGTCAATGACCGGGTTTTGCTGAACAGGAGGATAGCAAATGCCTTCAGGACCATATTCATGATAGCTGTACCTGCTGCCGCCGGCCTGACGGTCATGTCAAAGCCTATTATATATTTGCTGTTTCCCAAAGCGCCTGATGGATGGGATCTGCTGATGATAGGCTCATGGACCATTATCCTCATAACGTTTGTGTCTGTACAAACATCGGTGCTCCAGGGGATCGGCAAGACTTATGTCCCGACCGTGCATATGCTGATCGGTCTTGGTTTGAAGCTAATCGTGAATTATACGCTGATCGCGGTAAGATCGATAAACATAAAGGGCGCCATCATCGGCAGCGCTGTGTGCTATACCTTTGCGGCAATCATGAATTACAGGGCGTTGAAGAAGTTTACAGGTGTGAGGCTGAATGTCAGGAAGATTTTCAACAGGCCGCTGAGCGTATCGATTTTAATGGGCTTTTTCGTTTACCTGATTTATCACGGGTTCATGTTCATGATGGAGTGGCTTATCAAGTCTGCGTTCGTATTGAATGCTGTCTGCGCATTCGCCGCCATAGCTGCCGGCGGCCTGATCTATTACCTGCTCATGATCATTGCCGGCGGTATCACGGCAGACGATATCAGGAGACTCCCTATGGGAGAAAGGATCCTGGCGTATACGGCTAAGTTCCCGTACATGGACAGGTATCTGATCTAAGTGTTCCAGGTTGTTCAGCCGCTGCCGGTATCTGTTCTCACGGTATCAATACCCGGGCAGGCAACGGTATTCCCGGCAGCATCAGAATCCTCGTCGGCAGTATCTGTACATTAATCGGCAGCATCAATGCCCTCATCGGCAGTATCTGTACATTAATCGGCAGCATCAATGCCCTCATCGGTAGTACCTGTACTCGTACCTCTTTCTCTTAAGCTTTCTCGAAATCCTTTTCAGAACTGTCCTCAGTATGACAAAACCACTGGCCGCAAGCAGAGCGCCAAGTATTGCATACGAGTAATGCTGTTCAGGCTCCGCATCCTCCGGTTCCGGATCTGCGGCGGCAGTTGCGGCGAGCGCCTTATCGATCGATTTTGCGGCAATGAGGTCAACTTTGCCTATCACATTTCCGCCTGCAATGTATTCAACGGCTCCTATCACATCGCCTTTTCTGACCGGTGCTTTTACAGCGCTTGGTATATCCAGCCTGGTTCCGATATCATTGCCGGCAGTAATGTCTGCGTTCAGAGGCATTGCCAGGCTGAGTTCCGATTCTGTCACCAGTTCCAGGATATTGTCGTCTCCGGCCGCCTCTTCGACGATGACCGACCTGACTGTGCTGCCTGCGTCTGTCAGCTTCTGCATCCCATAGTTTTCGAAGCCGTAACGCAACAGTTCCGAGGCATATCCATACACCTTATTCGCAGTCATCACATGCATGACGACGCATATCAACTCCATGCCGTCCTCGCCTGTGGCCGATATCACGAGGTTGTTGCCTGCAGCGGCTGTGTAGCCCGTTTTCATGCCCGTGACCGTATACCTGTGTTCCTCGCCGTTGACCGTGTATGGGTATGTGTTGTCATACCACAGCAGCTTGTTCGTGTTCCTGAGAGGATCCCATTTGTCATGCTTGTTTGTCGCGGGCATGCCTTCGTAATATTCCGTGGATACTATTTTCCTGAACTCAGGGATGGTCATGGCGTGGCGGGCCATTATCGCGATGTCGCGGGCTGTGGAGAAATGGTCGGCGTCTTCCTTTTCGGTATCCTTACCTGAAGGATTCACGAAATATGTATTGACAGCCCCCAGTTCAAGCGCCCTTTTGTTCATCATGTTCATATATTCCCTGCGGGAGGGGGCAAGATTTTCTGCAATGATATTGGCGGTTTCGTTGGCGGATTTTATAAGCATAACATTAAGCATATTTTCCAGCGTCAGGCCGGTTTCGCCCGCCATGATGCCTATGTTCATCCCGCCTCTGCCTATATCGTATACGGCTTCGCGGGACACTTTCATTTCCTGCTGCATGTCTCCGTTTTCCAATGCCACTATGGCTGTGAGGATCTTTGTCAGGCTGGCCGGACGGATCTGCGTGTCCGCGTTCTGTTCAGCGAATATCCTGCCGGTTTTTGAATCCATCAGCACATAGCAAACTTCTTCGTCGTCTATGTCCGGCGAATTGGCGTTGACAGGCACTGCAAGGGCAATGGACAGGATCATTGTGAACGATATTATGACAGAAAAATATAGCGGATTCATGAATCTTTTTTTCATAAGTTTCTCCAGTTTGGCAAGTCTTTTGTAAGATCATGTTTATTTTATGCAAAACCGTACCAATAACATTTTAGCATTTTGTGGCACCCGTTTCAAGACGCGCAGGGCCAGGCCGGAGCGCTGTGAGGGGTCGTGCTGAAGTGCGGTGCGTTACAGAACCAGGCGCTGAGGGCAGAGGCGGATGGTGCCGCGCAGGTGCGGTACGGTTGTCCGTGCGTCCGGAGGTCAAATGTAGTACAATAGTAGTACAAAGTTGACGAAAAGGCAGAACAGATACATAAAATCACGGGGAAATGGCAAATTAAGTTTATCTGCAAACCTGATACAGGAGGACTTTTTTACAAATGAAATTCAGGCAGTTTGTCAGGATCCTGGCGGTTGTGATCATCATTGCTGTTTCTTTTTCGATATACATGCAGAAAAGGAATGTGATAGAGCGGGAGGCAGAACTTGAATCTGTCCAGAGCTCTGCCGGGGATGACGAAGAGAATATCGGGATAGTCATAAGCGCGGTCGGCGACGTGGCCCTTGGGCAGGACTCGCGGCACAATTACAAGGACTCATTTGATCATGTTTTTGAAAAAAACAACAGCGACTATGGTTACTTCTTTTCCAACGCTGTGGAGGTGCTGGGGCAGGACGATCTTACGATAGCGAATCTTGAGTGTGTTCTCAGCAATGAGACAGTAAAGGCTGAAAAATTCGACTATGGCAACAACTATTGGTTCAATGGCAGGCCCGAATACGCAAATATACTGAGGGCGGGCAGCATTGAGGCTGTCAGCCTCGCGAACAACCACACATACGACTACGGGCAGAAGGGATACGATGCTACCCGTAAAGCGCTTGACGACGCGGGGATAAAGCATTTTGGGTATTCAGAGACTGCGATCAGTACGATCGACGGGATCAGGGTCGGCATGGCCGGGTTCAACCAGTTGGGTGAATATGAGCAGGGTCGGGATACCGATGAGCTTAAACAGGAAATTGAAACCTTAACCAGGGAACTCAGGGGACAGAGCGACCTTGTCATAGTTTATTTTCACTGGGGCAAGGAGTATCAGTACAGGATGGACGAGCTCCAGACCGAACTGGCGCACCTGGCCGTAGATTCCGGGGCTGATCTGGTATTGGGAAGCCATCCTCATGTATTGCAGCCGATCGAGATATACAACGACAGATATATCGTATACAGTCTTGCAAATTTCTGCTTCGGAGGCAATAAAAGGCCGACGGATTTTGATACGGCGATCTACCGGCAGGAGTTCATATTCGACCGGGACGGCAGCCTGGTAAGCATACGGGCGCCGGAAATAATACCATACTCGATATCGTCATCCGGATCCGTCAATGATTACAGGCCGACGCCTGCCGAAGACGGAGCGAAGGAGAGGATCTTTGCCAAGCTGGACTACTCGCCGGTCACTGCAGAAGTAATGGATCTGTCGGTGGATAAGAACGAGATGGTCAGGCTTGATACGGTAATAAAGGACATCGTTGTCGATCTGAAGTATGCCTCGTCGGACAACATTGTGGGCAAACCCGTTTATGATTCGAACATCGCCTGGCTGAGAAGGGGCACAGCAAATAAGCTGAAGAAGGCTAACGATGCGCTGATGAAGCAGGGTTACAGGATCAAGGTATGGGATGCATACAGATCCGAGGAGGATCACAGTCTGCTGTTTGAAGCCGCAAAGAACAACTATTACTTCCTCGACCCCAGGATCGGCTCCAACCATACGCGGGGGGCTGCTGTCGATGTTACCCTTGTGGATGCCGAAGGGAACGAACTCGACATGCCCAGCAAATATGACGAGATGTCCGAAAAAGCACACCGGACTTACAGGCTGGCTACGCCTGAACAGAAGAGGAATGCTTTGATATTGGAAAATGCTATGAAAGAAGCCGGGTTCATACCCCTGGAAAATGAGTGGTGGCACTTTGACGATTCGGAATACAGGAGTTACGAGTTCCTGCCGTCGCTGGCAGTGGAAAAAGGGACAAGCCAGTGATAAAATTCAAGCCGTGGGGGTGCGGGATGGAGAAACATGCTTTGGAGGAGTACATAGAAAAACTGCAGGAGAAGAAACTGCTGCTGAGGCACAACTGTACGCTTGATACCGCAAAACATGCAGTCAACCATGTGGCATACGATTCGAACAGGACGGTGCGCAATACCCTGTTCATATGCAAGGGGGCCGGTTTCAGGGAGGCTTATCTGCATGACGCGGTCCGCAGAGGCGCTTTCGCGTATATCAGCGAAGTCGAATATAATGTACAGGTTCCATGTTTGCTGGTCAGCGATGTGAAAAAGGCACTGGCCCTCGCGGCGTCGATATTTTACGAAAATCCTGCAAAGGATCTTTGCCTGATCGGCATTACCGGCACAAAGGGGAAGTCCACGACAGCCTATTATATCAAGTACATACTGGACGATTATATGAGAGAACTGGGAAAGCCTGAGACAGGAATAATATCGTCCATAGATACATATGACGGCGTCATAAAGGAAGAATCCAGGCTCACGACGCCGGAATCGCTTGAACTCCAGATGCATTTCAGGAACGCAGCGGACAGCGGCATCGAATACATGACCATGGAAGTGTCAAGCCAGGCGCTCAAATACGGGCGGCTCCATGAGGTGCGTTTTGACGCCGGCGTGTTCCTCAACATTTCGGAGGATCATATAAGCCCCATCGAACATAGCGACATGGAGGACTATTTTGCGTCGAAGCTGAAG
Organism: Clostridiaceae bacterium; assembly: GCA_012799845.1. Taxonomy (GTDB): domain Bacteria; phylum Bacillota; class Clostridia; order Acetivibrionales; family DTU013; genus DTU013. The sequence continues at coordinate 548 of JAAZKL010000290.1, read as the reverse complement.
ATCTTCAGCCAGTGCAAAACAGCCTGCGTCAATACTGACTCTGACCAGTTCCCGCAGATAATGGAAGCCGCAGAAAACGCTGACAGGATACTGACCTTCGGCACTAAGGAGGGAGCTGGCATATACGGATACGACATAAGGAAAAACGGCATGGATACGCATTTCAGGGTGCGATGTGACCGATTCGACAGGGAATTCATGCTGACGATGCCCGGCCTGTTCAATGTTGAGAATGCCCTGGCCGCAATTGCCGTGGCTTATTTGCTGAAAATCCCCGAGGAGTATATTTATTCAGGCCTCCGCAGGGCAAGATCCAGCGGCAGGATGGAGTATTTTGCAAATAAAGCGCATGACAGGATAGTCATAGTCGATTATGCTCACAACAGGCTGAGCTTTGCCAAGCTGTATGAAACGGTCAAAGCTGAATTCCCCGGCATGAAGATAGTGACGGTGTTTGGCTGCCCGGGCGGCAAGGCTTATTTGCGCAGAAGGGACCTGGGGCTGCTTGCCGGGCAGCATTCCGACAGGGTCATCCTGACTGCGGAGGA
>JAAZKL010000289.1 GCA_012799845.1 Clostridiaceae bacterium | reverse complement strand
GAACATTATCCTGCGGTTGGTTTTCTCTGTATATATCTTACTAGCTTCAATTATTTTGTCAATACGATACTTCCTTCCAACCGGCATCAACTTCGCCCTTATACGGTCATTGGGGGCGTGCAGCGATATGGCGAGGTTTACCTGGAAGCCTTCGTCGGCAAACCTGAGCATGCCCGGCACCAGCCCGCATGTCGAGACCGTCATGTGCCTGTATCCTATATTCAGCCCGTCATGGGAATTCGCCAGCCTCAGGAACCTGATGACATTGTCATAGTTGTCGAACGGCTCGCCTATCCCCATGACGACCACATTGCCCACCTTAACGCCCCTGTCGCGCTGTATCGCCAGTATCTGCTCCAGGATTTCGCCGGCGGTCAGGTTCCTCCTGAACCCGGCTATCGTCGACGCGCAGAAGCTGCATCCCATTTTGCAGCCCACCTGTGAAGAAACGCATGCCGTGTATCCATGGATATACTCCATCAGCACGCTTTCGATTATGTTGCCGTCGTCCAGTTCGAACAGGTACTTGACAGTTCCGTCGATGGCGGATTCGAACTTTTTCCTTACCTTTAGACCGGAAACGCGGGCCAAAAGTTTCAGTTCTTCCCTCAGTGACAGGGGAAGGTCCGTCATCTCGTCAAAACCTACGGCTCCCCTCGCTATCCAGCTGAATACCTGCTTCGCCCGGAATTTCTTCTGCCCGATGCCTGTCAGGAACTCTTCAAGTTCACTTATATTCAAATCAGGAAGATAAATTTTCTCCGGACCGTCCGGATCCATTTTCCCCGGACCATCCGGATTTGTTTTTCCATTGCCGTCCGGATTTGTCTTCTCATGAATGTCTGGATGTACTTTTCCCGGGGCGTTTGGATTTGTCTTCCCATGACTGTCTGTATCTATTTTTGCCGGGCCGTTCGTATTTATCTTATCCGGACCGCTTGGATACATATTCTCCAAATCGCTTGTCAATCCGCTATTTCACCTTCCTCGCCAGTCTTGCGATAAAGAAACCGTCTGTCCCGTCCCTGTTGGGATAAACCTGCAGCATGCAGCCCCTGGCATATTTCGAAAGTCCAGGCGGCAGTAATGCCGCTATATTGTCCTCACAGAAATCGTCATTATCATTAAGGAAATCTCTTACTATGCGTTCATTTTCCTCAGGCAGCAGCGTACAGGTGCTGTAAACCATAACTCCGCCGGGTCTCACAGCCTTTGAGACGCTGTTTATCAGCCGGCGCTGCAGCGCAGTGATGCTCCCGACGTCCCTGCTCTCTTTCGACCACTTGATATCGGGCTTTCTCCTTATTATTCCCAGACCTGAGCACGGAGCATCCAAAAGCACCCTGTCATACGCTCCCTCATGCTGCGGCACCGGGATCGCCGCATCGTGCAGTTCCGTCCTGATTATACCTGTTCCGAGCCTGTCTGCCGCGTCTTTTATCAGTTTCAGCTTATGCTCGTGTATATCCATCGCCGTAATAAGTCCGCTGTTCCGCATCAACTGAGCCATATGCGTGGCTTTTCCTCCGGGCGCGCTGCATGCGTCGAGTACCTTTTCGCCCGGCTGCGGAGCCAGCACTATTGCAGGTAGCATCGAACTCTCATCCTGCACCTGGAACAACCCGTTCCTGAAAGCCTCCAGCCCGGTTACCGAAACCTGGCTTTTTATTATAACCGCTTCCCTCACATATTTCCCGGGCAACGATTCTACACCCTCGCTTTTAAGCGATTCGATCAGGCCTTCAGCGCTCGTTTTCAGCGTATTAGCCCTCACGGTAAGATCGGGCACCCTGTTGCCCGCTTCCAGCAGTCTTTCCGCGAATTCTTCCCCTAACAGATCCACGAATCTTTCAGTAATCCACTTGGGATACGAATATCTTACCGAAAGATGCCCGACCGGGTCCTTCGCCCTGTCAGGAACTATATCCTTCCCGCCGCCTCCCGCGATATTCCTGAGCACAGCGTTCACATAGCCGGCAGAGGCCTTATGCCCGTACCTGCGTGCAAGATTGACGCTTTCATTGACTGCAGCGGAAGCTGGCACCCTGGTAAGATAAAGCAGTTGATACGTTCCTAGGCGCAGGATGTTCTTAATCCACGGGGACAGTTTCTCCATCCTTATCTCCGAACATGCCGCCACCGTTCTGTCCAGCGTAAGCTTCCATTTAACGACGCCGTAGACCAGTTCGGTTATGAAAGCCCTGTCCCTGTCGGGAAAGCCATGGGCGGAGAAATATTTATTCAGCGCGATATTCGAATAAGCGCCATTCTCGTTTATTTCATATAAAATTTTCAACGCAGCTTCTCTAGCAGCATCCCACTTCATTGCCATTCAAAAACCGGCAACTGCAAAACAGCCGCCGTTGCCTCCTCCTCCGGAAAGCCGTGAAAACACCCATGGACACAGTTATTATCCGGCTGTAATAATAAATCATAAATAAACAATAAACGAATCGGAAGAACGCGGACATGACGCCGATGGCATGCATCGGCCTGAATGGACATGCCAGGCTGCCTTCGATACGATCATCCAAACACTTCACCCACATCCATGTTGTGGCCGCACTCAACAACTTTCATTCGCCTTGCATTTTCAAACTGGAGCTCGGTAATGGCCAGAAGACCGCTGCCTGTCGCTACGATCAGGCCATCTTTACGGCACTTCAGAATCGTGCCCGGCCTGGCCTCTCCTGCCGAAGATACCGGCCTTGTTTCTCCTGCCGGGGATACCAGCCCGGCCTCTCCTGCTGCAGGTCCAGGTATATTCATTTCAGGATCCCGGCAGACAGTTCCCCGTACGGTTTCTCCTGAGTCCCTGCACCCGGATCCCGGCACGATCCCGTCCGAGCCGCTGCAAACAGCCGTCTTCCATACCTTGAGTCTTTTGCCCTTGTAGTATGTATAAGCGCCGGGCCACGGATCCGTGCCCCTGACCAGGTTGTGTATCTCCTGCGCGCTTTTGTTCCAGTCAATAAGCCCGGTCTCTCTCGTCATCATCGTGACATAAGTAGCCCTGGAATGGTCCTGCGGCATCCTTATAAGCGTCCTGTTCCTGAGGCCTTCGAGCGTTTCGAGCAATACCTCGGCGCCAAGCACCTTCAGGCGGTCGAACAGTTCCTGCGCGTTCATGTCAGGTTCTATCTCCGTCTCTTTCATGAGAAGGATGTCGCCTGTGTCCATCCCTTCATCCATGAAGAACGTCGTTATCCCCGTCCTGCTGTCGCCATTGATGATCGCCCACTGTATGGGGGCAGCTCCCCTGTATTTAGGCAGCAATGACGCG
>JAAZKL010000288.1 GCA_012799845.1 Clostridiaceae bacterium | reverse complement strand
TAAATGTAAACACATGTCAATGGAGGCGCACATTGGAAAGAAGCAAAAAGGTATGGGAACACCTCTCTGCAGGACATAACTTATCATGGCTGGAGAATGTCACCATGCCCTTTGCTGAGCAGCTTTCCATGCCCTATTCATTATCCTGAAGTGGCTGACTGCAGTTCCTGTTTCTGATACTGCAACTGGTACAGCGAGTAATACATGCCGCGTTTGGCCAGGAGTTCCTGGTGGGTGCCGGATTCCCTGACCTTGCCCTTGTGCAGCACGATTATCTTGTCGGCGTGCTGGATAGTCGAAAGCCTGTGTGCGATCACGATGGTTGTGCGGTCCCTGGTGAGCCTGGCAAGGGCATCCTGTATCAGCATCTCCGTTTCCGTATCGATGTTCGATGTTGCTTCGTCCAGCACCAGTATCTTAGGGTCGAATGCCAGCGCCCGGGCGAACGCGAGCAATTGCCTCTGGCCTGCGGAGAACGTGGATCCGCGCTCCATCACTTCTGTGTCATAACCAATCGGAAGCCTGCTTATGAACCCGTCGGCATTGACATACCTGGCAGCTTCCCTGACCTTCTCATCACTGATGCTTTCCTCGTCGAGCCTGATATTGTCCTTCAGCCTGCCGCTGAACAGAAACACATCCTGGAGCACGACCCCTGTCAGCCTCCGCAGGTCATCCTTGCGAACATCCCTGATGTTTATGCCGTCTATCAGGATCTCGCCTTTCTGTATCTCATAAAGCCTGCTCAGCAGGCTGATGATAGAGGTTTTGCCCGCCCCTGTGGCGCCGACGATAGCGACGGTTTTGCCTGCGGGCACTGTGAAGCTGACATCGCGCAGGACCCAGTCATCTTCATTGTACGCGAACCACACGTTCCGGAATTCTATCTCGCCCCTGATGCTGTCCGGGATGTTGAGCATGCCGGAATCCTCTTCAGCGGGTGTGTCAAGTATCATGAATATCCTTTCGGAAGCTGCCATCGAGGACTGCAGGATGTTGTACTTCTCTGCAAGATCGTTGATGGGATGGAAAATCATACTGAGGTAGTTGGTAAATGCGTAGAGGATGCCGAACTGCAGCGAGCCCTCCAGTACTTCCTGGCCGCCGAACCATATCAGCAGCGAAAGGGCTATGAATGACAGCATTTCCACTGCGGGGCGGAACAGGCCGAATGTTATGACTTCGCTCATGACTGCCCTGTAATATTCCCGGCCTATTTTATCGAACCTGTCATAATTCTCCTTCTCCCTGTTGAACATCTGGATGATCCTCATCCCTGATATGTTCTCCGATATGGCTGAGTTGATTTTCGCCAGCGACGTCCTCACTTTTCTGTAAACCTTTCTGATCCTTCTCCTGAAAAACACGGTCAGCACCACGACTACCGGCATGATCGCAAGAGAGATCAGCGTCATGGTCACGTGAAGCCTGAACATGATCACCAGGACGCCTGCCAGTATTGATATGTCCTTAAGCAGTGTGACAAGCACATTTGTGTACACTTCGTTCAATGCTTCCGTATCGTTCGTCACACGTGTAACGAGCCTTCCCACCGGATTTTTGTCGAAATAGGAGAGGGGAAGCTTCTGCATGTGGGCAAAAAGCTTCTGCCTTATATTGAATATGATCGACTGGCCTGCATAGCTCAGCACATATATCTGGAGCAGGTTGAACAGGAAACCGGCAACCACCAGCAGCAGGTAATACGATCCCGTCCTGCTCAGCGATGCGGTATCGCCTTTTCTAATATACTCATCTATGGCGATGCCGATCAGGTAAGGCCGTGCCAGGTCCGCGGCCGTCGAGGCGAACAGGAGTATTACCGCCAGCGCGAACAAATACCAGTAACGGGCTGCAAATCCCAGCAGCCTTTTCATCAGGCGCGAATCATACGCTTTGACCTCGAGTTCTTCCTCCGCAAAGCCCGTGTCTTCCCTGTTGTTGTCATCAGCCATCTGTTCCGCCTCCCGTCTGTTCTTCCTCTCGCATGTATTGCCTCATGCCTGATCTGTTCCCTGTCTATATTGCTCCCTGTCTGATCTGTCTCCCGCCTGTTTGTCTCCTGCCTGATCTGCCTCGCGCCTGTCTGGTTCCTGGGTGATATACCTCTTGCCTGTCTGGTGCCTGCCTGATCTGCCTCCCACTTGTCATACACCTGTCTGCACTGTATCCCGCTAATTCTGCCTCATCCGTATCCCGCCTATTCTGCCTCATCCGTATCCCGCCTATTCTGCCTCTTCTATTTCATCTGCCAGGAGTTGCTTCGTGTACAGATCATGATAGTAACCTTTCTGTCCGACAAGTGAATCATGGGTGCCCCTTTCGATGATCCTGCCCTCATCGAGCACGATGATTTCGTCCGCATCCCTGATCGCTGATATCCTGTGAGATACGATGATGCACGTCCGCTGCTCCATTATTGTCTTCAGTTCCCGGAGGATACTCTCCTCTGTTTTGGTATCCACTGCGGACAGGCAGTCATCCAGTATCAGTATTGAGGGTGCGCCTGCAATTGCCCGCGCAATGGCCGTCCTCTGCTTCTGGCCTCCGGACAGTGTGACGCCCCTTTCTCCAACGATCGTATCGAATTTTTGCGGGAATTCCATGATATCGTCGTACAGGCGTGCGGTTTTCGCCGCCGCCTCCATTTCCTCCATGCTGAAACCCCTGTAAAAATCGATATTGTTCCTAATCGTATCCGAAAACAGGAACGTATCCTGCGGAACACATCCGATACTGCTCCTCAGTGATGACAGCGAGATATCGTTGATGTCTGTGCCGTTTATGAACAATGTACCTTCCGGCGCCGATAAAAGTCTCGGGACCAGATTTATCAGGGTCGACTTGCCGCTGCCGGTCCTGCCGACTATGGCGAGTGTTTTGCCGTGATCCACCGAGAGGCTGATATCCCTGAGCACAGGTTCTTTGCTCCCTGGATACCTGAAAGTCAGGTTCCTGAACTCGATGGCTTTGGTTTTATTACCGCCGTCTGCATTTTCAGAGACGTGCAGCGGGATCGTTTCGGGGGTTGTCAATGGAACGTCTCCGGGGTTTATCCCTGCAACGGTCCCGGGATTTAGTCCCGCAACAGTCCCTGGGTCTGTCTCCGCAACGGTTCCGGGATTTTGACCCGCAATGGCCCCTGGGTTTATCCCTGCAACGGCTCCTTGGTTTGTCTCTGCAACGGCCCTGGGTATATTAAGCGGAACAGCTCCGGGCTTGTCTGCTATTTCTGGTTTTTCGTCCATCATGGTGTTTATACGGTCAAGCGAAACGGAACCGCGCTTGAATATGTTGGCTACCCAGCCAAGGGCGGTGATCGGCCAGATCAGCATTCCCAGGTAGCTGTTGAATGCCACGAATTCTCCAAGAGATACCACGCCGTCGATGACCAGCATACCTCCGTACCAGAGCGCAACAACAAAGGAAAGCGACGAAATCAGCATCACGCTGGGGAACATCATGCTCATCAGTCTGATGAACCTGAGGTTGGCCTGCCTGTTCGCTTCGTTTGCATGCTCGAAACGGTTTATCTGCCTGTCCTCCTGTACGAAAGATTTAATGACCCTGATCCCTGAGAAATTTTCCCTGGCAGCCTCCGTCAGGTTTGAAAAAGCCTCCTGCTGCCTCTGTACGGTGCTTTGCATGATTCTCATAAAGAAGAACACCAGGGCTGCCAGGGCAAGGATCGGCGCAAAGCTCGCTGCAGTCAGCCTGAGCCCGCCTGTCTGAAGCATCATCACAAGAGAAGCCACCGGCATGAGCAGGCAGTCCACGGCAAATATAACTCCCTGTCCGGTGGCCATCGTGACGTTATTCATGTCATTCGTCACATGTGCCATAATGTCCCCGGTTTTGTGCGTGTTGAAATAATTGGCCGATAGTTTCTGAAGATGGGCATAAAGCCTGTTCCTGAATGAAAGCTCGATGGACCTCGAAACACCGTAAAGCGTATATCTGAAAAGGAACCGGAACAACGCTATTCCAACGGACACCAGTACCAGCGAGACAGCGTAGGTCGCCAGGCTGTCTCGCGAAAGTATTCCCTTTTCCAACAGATCTGTGGCGGCCTCAAGTATTTTTGGCATGATAAGCTGCAGTGCATCGACGCACAGCAGGAAAACCACGCCCAGAACGTATTTGAAACTGTGTTTTTGCAGCAGATCCTTTATGTACCTCAAACTGTTCATGCAACACGCTCCTGGCTGTCCGATTCGGAGAGCGTTCGCCATGCCCTCCCGAATAATCGTATACATAACAGTGCCGTGCAAATGACCGTATACGAAGCAGTGCCATGCAATGACCGTATACGCAGCAGTGCCGTACAAATGACCCTATACACGGTAACGCCGTGCAAATGATCGCACGTATAGTATTGATTATACCACAATGGCTGAATTCAAAACCCATATACATATACGGGTATATCAGCATGTGCGTCTGAATGTGAATTTACATCAGTGATAGTATTTACATCAGTGTTTGAGTTCACATCAGAGTTTGTGTGTACGCCTCAATTTGAACACACAGCGATAGTTGCCTGTGTACCTTCGCATGTGCACGCATGTATTTATTCACATGCCTGTATCTGCATATATGCCTGCGTTTTCAAACATGGCTGTATTTGCAGTTCCTGGTCTGGTATAATAAAATATACAGTAATACACGTGGATGGGTAAAAATATTATTTACAAGGAGGATTTGCCTGCGGGGGCGATACGGTGCCGTATCGCCGCGGGACCTGGATCGGTGGAAATAATGCTGAACCGCGGGGAATAATACCAGGCTGTTGGACTGGAGGATGTCATGGGACTGCACAATTACCTGATGACCGTGCGAAAGTTGAACAATATGGGCCGCTGGTCCACGGACTTCATGCATCAGCGGGCTACTGTCAGCGAGCATTCTTTTTTCGTATCACAGATAGGGCAGATGCTCGCGCTGATAGAAGAAGAGAACGGGAACAAGGTGGACTGGAGCAGGCTGTTCAAGAAACTGGTGAACCACGATGTCGTTGAGGCGATGACCGGCGACATCATAAGTACCGTCAAGCACAAGAACGAGCAGCTCAGGGACATGCTGAACATGCTCGAGAGGGAGATCGTTGAAGAAAATTTGCTTTCGAGCATGGAAGAGCCTTACAAGAGCATTTACAGGGAGATACTGTTTGACGGGAAGGACAGCACACTCGAAGGTGAGATACTCAAGTGTGCTGACTATATCGATGCAATAGTGGAATGTATCAATGAAGTGAAACTCAACAATCTGCATCCCTTTGTCGACAAGTTCCATTCAATAGTGCAGAAGCTGGCCAAATCAGACCTTATCAGCGCCCGGTATTTCATCTCGGAGATACTGCCGGGAATGACAGAAGGCTGCAGTGAACTGGAACGGAGCGATTTTACAAATACAATCAAAAATGATGAATGAGGTGTACGAATGCTGACGAATATTGAAATCAGAAAAATTATACCGCACAGGTATCCGTTTTTGCTGGTAGACAAAATCATCGAGCTTGAACCAGGGAAGAGAGCGGTCGGGATCAAGAATGTCACAGCCAACGAACCTTTTTTCCAGGGGCATTTCCCGGAATATCCTATCATGCCGGGTGTGCTGATAGTTGAAGCACTGGCACAGACGGCAGGGATCGCCGCAAATGCTGAAGCTGCACAGGCTGGCGGAGAAAATGGCGATGCAAAGCTTGGGGTGTTCGCCAGCATCGATGGAATGAAGTTCAAGAAGCAGGTCGTGCCCGGTGATACGCTGCGTCTCGAAGCAGAAATACTCTCATCCAAAATGGGCGTCATCAAGGCAAAGGTCAGGGCAACAGTAGATGACAAAACGGCTGCAGAGGGCGAGATCCGTTTTGCCATGACAACGGTAAAGAAATAAAGACTTCCCGGCGAGGGAAGTCTTTATGCCGAAGCCTTTATACTTGAGTCTTTATGCCAAAATCCTTATACCGAAAATCAAATTTCGAGTCTTAATACAAAAGTCCTTTTGCCGAAGT
>JAAZKL010000287.1 GCA_012799845.1 Clostridiaceae bacterium | reverse complement strand
CCTCGGCGCATTTGCGGAAGATTCACGGAAAATAGCCGTCTAACGGCAAAGGCAGACAGCAAAGTCTGCTGCCTGCCTTCCCTAAAACCCACGGTTCAGTTTGTGTCCCTATGGACACGCGCCTAAATCCGTAGCCCTTTTTTTGTCCTTTTGCTAAAGAAAGAGGTTTACAATTTGATCATTATGTTGCATAATAGTTTATGAGATAAACATTTACATTGGAGCGGCGAGCAAAAACGAAATAATGCACAAAATAATTACATAAAGATATTGACAGATTGTGAAATTGTGATAAAATTTATCTTACCAAAATAAAAAATGTTTATTAAATAAACTAATTAAGATAAAATAAGTTTATAAGCTAAACAAAATACATAATGGCAAGCGAAATGAATAATGAAAGAATTTTTTGGCTGAAGCAAAAAAAGAACGCAAAGATGCATAAAAATTTCAGAATTTCGTTATAACAACTACATGGCTGTTATAACTTTATTCCACAGACATACAGGGGCCCGGTATGTTTGTGAAAAAAATACTGACCGCAAAATATCCCAAAAAATGGAGGTATCAGAATGAAGAAGTATTTCAAATCCATGTTCCTGACACTCCTGATCGTAGCAATGTTGGCAGCATTATTTACTGGCTGTGGTACCCAGAAGCAGACACCGGGCACACAGGATCCCGGGACGAAGACGCCGCAGGATAAGCCTGGTGAAAATCCTTCAACAGGTATCGAACTGACAGTCGCATCAGTTAATAATGGGCCGATGGTCACGATGAGTGAACTCTCAAGTGAGTTTACGAAGCAGACCGGCATCAAGGTCAACTATGTAATGCTGACTGAAAACGACATCAGATCAAAGATCCAGCAGGACGTGGCCGTGGGCGGAGGACAGTTCGACCTGGTAACACTCGGAACAAACGATATCGGCACATATCTTGACAATGGATGGACAGCACCGCTTCAGCCGATGTTCGACGCCATGAGCGCTCAAGACAAGGAATGGTATGACTTCGACGATCTAATAAAGGCAAACATACCTGCATACTCTTCGGCGACTAAAGGGTTGGCAGCTATCCCCCTGTACGGCGAGAGCACGATGATCATGTACAGGAAGGACCTGTTCGAAAAAGCAGGACTGACAATGCCTGAAGAGCCTACATGGGAGCAGATATACGAGTTTGCAAAGAAACTCCATGACCCGGCGAACAACATAGTTGGAATGGCGCTTCGCGGAAAGCCCGGTTATGGCGAAAACATGTATGTCTTCGGTACGATCCTCTACGCATATGGTGCACAGTGGTTCGACATGGACTGGAAGCCTCAGCTTCAAACCAACGAAATGAAAGCAGCGTGGGAATTCTATAAAAAGCTTGAGAATGAGGCCGGAGCAAAAGACGTAACATCCAATGGCTATACTGAGACATTGAACCTCATGGCCAGCGGAAAAGCAGCAATTTACTATGACGCAACAGTATCAGCAGCAGTATTCGAAGCAGACGACTCAGTAATAAAAGGGAAGGTCGGATATGCACTGTCACCTTCCGGACCCGGTAAAGGAAACACCCAGACCATAGGCGGATGGGGCCTTGCAATAACATCCTCCTGCAAGAACAAGGATGCTGCATTCAAGTACCTCACCTGGGTCACCAGCAAGGATTATGTCAATTTGGTTGCCGAAAGAAACGGCTGGATCAATGTTCCTTCCGGTGCACGTACTTCCACATATACAAACCCCAACTACAAGGCAGTAGCAAACTTCGCAGACATCACGCTGAAATCGCTGTCGGGCGCTTCATTCGACAAGCCGGCGGTAAAACCGACACCGTACACAGGCAACTCGCTGCCCAATATACCTGAGTATGCGAGCATAGGTGAACAGGTCGGCCAGATACTTGCGGATTACATCTCCGGCGGGAAATCGCTGGATAACGCTCTTGCCGAGAGCCAGAGGATAGCTGAACAGGCTATGAGGGAAGGCGGATATTTGAAATAAAGGATATGGATCGGAACAGAGGATCCGGATCCCGTACAACTGCAGTCATACCATTTCGCTCCATAGTGCCGTCGCAGGACGGCACTATGGAGATAATATATATCAAATGCTAAAGGGGCGGGTGGTACCCGGAATGTTGAGAAACAGAGAAATAGAAAAGTCCGGAAGAAATCTGACGAACTATCTGGTATTGCCGGCTGTGATCTTCGTTGCGGCCATAACACAGATACCTTTCCTGCTGACGCTGATCCTTTCATTCATCAGATGGAACATTAAAAGGCCGGACCTTCCTGTAGAGTTTGCAGGTCTTGATAATTACAGGTTCATTTTTACCGACAGCAAATTTTATCAGGTCTTACTGAACAGCCTTTTGCAGGCGGCCGTAGCCCTGGTTTTGTGTACGGTGATCGGATTTTTGCTGGCGCTTGTGTTCAACAGGACCTTCAAGGGGATCTTTATAGCGCGCTCGCTGATAATAGTCCCTTACTTCGTAATGGAATCAGTAACGGGCATAATATGGAAAACATTGATCCTGAGCCCGTCGTTCGGGATCAACCAGGTACTGGCGGACTTTTTGGGCATGGAACCTGTTGCGTTCTTCAGCAGCAGGCTGTCGCTCGTAACGATCATAATACTGATAATATGGCAATGGACGCCGTTTATATTCATGATCCTTCTGGCGGGACTGCAGAACATGTCCGGGGATGTGATCGAAAGCGCAAGGATAGACGGAGCTCACGGCCTGAAGATGATACTTTACATCAAAATCCCGATGATAAAACATTATTTCGAAGTGGGAATGATGTTTGGACTGATAAATATACTAAAGGTTTTCGGATTGGTCTTTGTGACGACACAGGGCGGTCCCGGCGTGTCGTCCGCGAATCTGCCGTACTATGTTTACAGGACGGCGTTCTACGACTGGCAGATGGGCCGGTCGGCAGCAATTGCGGTAGTAACCGTTGCTATCACGCTGATCGTGATACAGAGCTTTTTCAACCTGATCAGGCGGAAGGATCTTATCGCGCGGAAACGAAAGGGGGCGGCATGATATGAAAACATCGACGAGCAGGCAGCATGGCGTGAAAAAATCGATGAAAAGGCGGTTTAAGGCCAACACTGCGACGATCCTCACATGGGTGCTTGCGCTGATCTATGCTTTCCCCATCCTGTACATGCTCATTACCGGATTTAAACCGGAGCAGCAGGTGGCGCCTCCGACCCTGACGTTCACACCGACCCTGGAGAATTATGGGGCGGTGATCAAACAGGATCTGCTGCTGCATTCGTTCAACTCGGTACTCATCACCATAGCCACTGTAGCATTGACTATCCTGCTGGCAATCCCTGCCGCATACTCCCTTGTATTCGGCAGCCTGAAAAATGCGGACGGCGTCTATTACTGGTTCATAACCACTACTCTGCTTCCTGCCGTGGCGGTTGTCATACCGATATTTCTTGTTTTCAATTATACCGGTCTGCTGGATTCCAGGCTGGGCCTGGTATTGCTGTACACCGGCGCGGGAGTGCCCCTGATGATCTGGATGGTCAGGACATTTTTCACAGACGTGCCCTACGAGATCATCGAGGCGGCCGACATAGACGGATGTACGAGGTTTACTTCCTTCTTCCGGATAATTCTGCCGCTGGTCAGGGGCGGGATTTTTTCCACATCGCTGCTGGTTTTCATAACCACGTGGAATGAGTTCTTTTTTGCGGTAAACATGACATACTCGAAATCAGCGACACTGCCTGTTTACCTCAACCGCTTCCTCACCCAGCAGGGGTACTTCTGGG
>JAAZKL010000286.1 GCA_012799845.1 Clostridiaceae bacterium | reverse complement strand
CCACACAATGCCATATAGGCTGCAAAATTGGGGTGCAAGAGGTCGCCTGTTCGAGTCAGGTCACTCCGACCAGCGGAATAGCGGGATCGATAATCGATCCCGCTATTTTCATTTTACTTTGGAATTGATGCCTCCGGAGCATTATTGTTATCCTGTGAACCTAACTGGTATCATCAAAACCTTTTTATCCTAAAACACCGTATGCGATTCTGTCGACGGCATCCAAAGCATACATGATTTCATTTTCGGTGTTGAACCATCCGACGCTGAACCTTACCGATCCGCGGCCGGCTGTCCCAAGCGCGCTGTGAGCCGCGGGCGAACAGTGGAGACCTGCCCTGACGCATATCCCATGATCCTTATCCAGCAAAAGGCTCAGCTTCGCAGGATCCATATCTGCCAGGTTCATGGCGACTATCCCGGAATTCCTGTCTTTGTCCGCCGGACTGTACAGCATGACTCCCGGGATTTGTGACAGGCCGTCTGCCAGGAGCTCGGTCAGATGGCTCTTATACTCGTGTATATTAGCGACCCCCGTCTTCATCACATATCCGGCACCTGCTCCCAGTCCGACGATGCCTGGAGTGTTCAGCGTACCGCTTTCAAGAAAATCGGGCATTATTTCAGGCTGGAACTCATACTCGGAATTACTTCCTGTCCCCCCTTCCATCAGCGTCCTGAGCCTGATGCCTTCCCTTACGAAAAGGCCCCCGGTGCCCTGGGGGCCCATCAGGCCTTTATGGCCGGGAAATGCCAGCATGTCTATATACCATGATTCCACGTCCACGGGCAGGGCGCCCGCTCCCTGTGACGCGTCCACAAGGAACGGGATCCCGTATTCATGCGCTGTCCTTCCTATTTCGCCGACCGGCATGATGATCCCGTTCACATTTGAGGATAATGTGCAGACGATCAGGACCGAATTGCTTTTTATCTCTCTTCTTATATCATCAGGGTCAACTTCTCCGTAATCATTTCCTTTTATCAAAGTGACTTCTATGCCCATGTCGCGTTCAAGCGTACTCATCGGCCGCATGACCGCGTTGTGCTCCATTGCAGTGGTTATGACATGACAGCCGGGCGTCGCCAACCCCTTTACGGCAATATTGAGGGCTTCTGTCGCATTCTTGGTGAATGCCAGCCGCATGGAGTCCCTTATATTGAACAGCCTGCAGACAGTGTCCCGGGCATTCATCACATCCATCCCTGCCTTCAGTGACAGGGCATGGCCTCCTCTGCCGGGATTCGCGCAGTATTCCCTCATGCACCTGTCCATTTCATTGCAGACACATGCCGGTTTCGGAAAAGACGTTGCAGCATTGTCAAGATATATCATAAAAAAGCCCCTCAGCGTTTAGTCCAGTAATATACTATGACATTCGCCGTGGGGCTGTTGACTCGATTCCTTTATCTGAAGCATTCAGCGCAATCAGTTCATTCTCTGTATTCAAGAGCTTTTCCTGCAAGCCTGAGGACCGCCAGTGCAATGGCGCCTCCAGCCAGCGCTGTGAACAACTGGGGCCAGCTGAACATCGATGTCAGTGCAGCAGCCTGTTGAGGTTTAATATCGCTGACCATGCTTATAAAGATAGTTATCGAACCGTACAGGAAGCCGAACTTCAGAACTGATCCGGCAATCACTCCCAGGATGCCTCCCGTGATTTCGCCGGGCAATTCGATCTTTTTCCTGAACAGCCAGAAAGCCAGCACTATGATGATATTGCCGATTATTATGCATGGCGAGTAAGCAATTACCAGCGGCGCCAGCGGAGCTTTATTCGTGAATGCCGACACGAGCGGAGCTATGACTGATATGGCGATGCCGCTCCACAAACCTGCCGCGGCTGTTGCGACAAGCAGCGCGGCATTTACGACCGGCCCCACGATGAAGTTGTTATATGGGATCATCTTGCCAAACAACTGGAAGGCAATGACAACAGCAAGCAGCAGTGCCGTACGGGTCAAAAACAGTATCTTTTTTCTCATATGCATTCTCCCCAATGTATAATTTGTCGTTTAAATTATACCACCCATACAGAAAAAATAAAGGTGCAGCTCTCCCTAAACAAGCACAGGCTCGAGCTGCTTCCCCTCCAGTGCCGCCTGGATTGCCGGCATTATCAGGTCGAACCTCGCCACCAGTGAATTGCGTTTCTTTTGCGGATCATCCTGCCTGTATGGCACGAAGAAAATATTTTTGCAGCTTTGCAGCAATCCGATATTCCTGGCGTTGATCCCGAGACCGTCGTTTGTGGACAGCGCCAGCAGAACCGGCCTGCCGTTCCTCAGGTGGGCCTTGCATGCCATGGTGACCGGTGTGTCGGTGATCCCGTTTGCCAGTTTCGCCAGTGTATTACCAGTACATGGCGCGACTACCAGGATGTCGAACAAAGCTTTCGGTCCGATGGGCTCTGCTTCGGTTATCGTTTTTATGACTTTCCTGCCTGTCACAGCCTCCATCATCATCTTCCACTGGTCAGCGCTGCCGAACCTGGTGTCATATTTGTCCACCGAATATGATATTATCGGCGTGATATCGGCTCCCGCAGCCGCAAGGTTCTCCAATTCGGACATTACATCCGAAAAAGTGCAGAATGAACCGGTGAATGCAAATCCGACCTTCAAACCGCTCAGTTCCATTTTCACACCCCCAGTTCCTGCAGGATGTTATATATCGCCTGCTTCATGTAATTTGCGGCAGTAACGGGTGCTACCTTCCCCGGCAGTGATAATGCCCATATGACCTTGATACCGATCAGCTTTGCCTTATCGAAATCCACTCCTCCCGGCTTTGATGCCAGGTCTATGACAAGGCATTCCTTCCCTATCATCTCCAGCTTTTCGTGATCGAGGATCCTGCTCGGTATCGTATTTATTATCAGATCCATATCGGCCAGGTATTTGCCCAGTTCATGTATGTAGACCGCCTTTATTCCATAAGCTTTTAGCCACGCTATATCGGAATACTTCCTTGCCGCGACATATACCTCCGAACCCAGTCCTGTCAGCATTTTTGCCAGTACTTTTCCCAACCTGCCATAACCAAGTATCAGCGCACTGCTGCCGTTCATAGTGACAGGCAGTTCCTCCATCGCGATCTGGATGGCGCCCTCGGCAGTCGGTATCGCATTGAGGACAGCCATCTCTTCCCGTTCCAGTATATCTATAGTATGGATATCATATGACTGCGCCATCTCCAGGATCCTGTCGCTGATCCTTCCTGCAATAAACAGTTGATTTTTTTTCATTGTTTTGAATACTTTGTCTATATGTATTTTGCTGTCATGGAACGGTGCGTTCAGTGACTCGTTGTCGTTCGTACAGGGCAAAGGGCCTATAACGATATCGGACCCGCCGATGGCCGACTCCAGATCGCCCGCTTCCGCAAGGTTTGAACCAAAAGAGGCCTTTCTGAAACCAAAAAGACTGACCTGGTTCCCGTCGGAACGGATGGCCTCCGCCAACTTGACATTCCTCAGATCGCCGCCGATCACAGCATATCTCCTGGAATCCATAAACCTACCTCCCGATGCTGACATGGACATCCCCTGTTTGCCGAAAAAAGGCCTGTTGCATCGGAATGTCCCTCCGTTAACATGCTAATTCATTTTATGTATATTCCGGGAAACAAGTGCTTGTATAAAAAGCGGCGTGCCCGGTATGACGCTTGTTTGGACCAATAAGCGTCATACCGGGCACGCCCGTTTTCAAAAATCGCAAAGACCTGGCGAAGATCCAGGCGATTGCAGGTTATCTGAATATGTCCGCATAATGGCCGGGTTTGATGTTTCCGACCACAGATACCCCTTTCCTGTCACTCCCGAAAATACGGCTGATTATCCTCCCGATGTCGTCCATCGTCACCGAACTGATTTTTTCGAGTATCTCATCCGGCGTGTATATGTATCCAAGCAGCAATTCCGATTTGCCTATGCTGTTCATCCTGCTGCTGGTACTTTCAAGACCAAGTATATAGTTCCCTTTCATTTGTTCTCTCGTTCTCTCCAGCTCAGCCTGCGTTATCCCGTTGCTCCTTATGTCCTCGACTTCTTCTTCGATGAGATTTGTCACTTCCTTCAGGTTTTCCGGCTTCATGCCCGCATATATGGTGAAAAGCCCGGTATCCATGTATGCCGTGGGATATGAGTAAACCGAATAGAAAAGTCCTTTCTCCTCCCTTATCTTCTGGTACAGCCGAGAGCTCATCCCTCCGCCCAGTATGTTGTTGACGGCAAGAAGCGGGTACATATCATCATCTCCGGTTTTCACCCCTTCAAATCCAAGGCAGATGTGGACCTGTTCCGTATCCTTTTCCTTTATGCTTATTTCAGGCCTGAATTCGATTTGCCGGGTTTCTCCGTCCCTGCCGTTTTTCGGTTCCCACCCGCCGAAATATTTGTCCAGCAGAGCTTCAAGCCGGTCTTCCTCAAAGTTGCCTGCGACGGAAATTACCGTATTGGGCTGGACATACCTTTCATCCATATATTCCAGTATCATCCGGCGGTTTATGTTCTTCAGCGAGCTTTTCGTCCCAAGGATCGGATATCCGACGGAACTGCCTCCCCAGACGGTTTCCGAAAGCAGGTCGTGTACGAGTTCTTCAGGTGAATCCTCATACATGCTTATTTCTTCGAGGATAACTTGTTTCTCCAGTGCTATGTCCCTTTTGTCAAATACGGAATTAAAGAACATATCGCTCAGCACATCCAGCGCGATCCCGATGTGCTCGTCGAGCGTTTTTGCGTAGAAGCAGGTGCACTCCTTGCCTGTGAAGGCGTTGAGCTGCCCTCCTATATTGTCGATGCATTCGGCTATCTGTGCTGCGCTTCTCGTTTCGGTGCCTTTGAAAAGCATGTGCTCTACAAAGTGCGAAATGCCGTTGTTCTTTGCGTTTTCATTCCTGGATCCCGTTTTTACCCAAATGCCGGCGGAAACGGACCTGACGTGTGGTATCCTTTCACATACTACTCTTACACCGTTTTTTAATGTGAACTTCCTGTGCATATTGCCTCCCGGGTCGATTATTTGGCCGTCACTGGTTATTTATCCATCGCGGGCCTGTCAAATAAAAAAGGACGGTTTCAACAGTTGCCTCAGCCGCTGCGGAACCGTCCTGTTTTGCTATATCAGTGCTTTTCGAAATTGTTCTCCGGCAGCGCGTCTCTCCTGGAAAGGTTGATGCGCCCCTGTTTGTCTATATCCAGGACTTTGACAAGCATTTCATCTCCGACCTTGCATACATCTTCTACCCTGGCCACTCTCCTGTTGTCCAGCTTGGAGATGTGTACGAGGCCTTCCTTGCCGGGCGCAAATTCAACGAAAGCGCCAAAGTTCATGATTTTTGTCACTTTCCCGAGGAATACCTGGCCTGGCTGCACATCCTTCGCTATTGCCTCTATGATCGCCAGCGCCCTTTTCCCGGCTTCTTCATCCGGTGTTGAGACAAATACCCTGCCATCATCTTCGATGTCGATCTTGACGCCGGTTTCATCGATTATCCTGTTTATTATCTTTCCGCCGGGGCCGATGACTTCCCTGATTTTGTCAGGATCTATGTCCATCCTGAACATCTTGGGCGCGTATGGTGAAAGGGACTTCCTGGGTTCCTGGATCACGGGCAGTATGACCTCGTCGAGTATCTGCCAGCGGCCCTTTTTGGTAAGTTCCAGGGCCTGTCCGATTATTTCGTATGAGAGGCCGTCCACCTTAATATCCATCTGGATAGCGGTGATACCTTTCTTCGTGCCGGCCACCTTGAAGTCCATATCTCCGAAGAAATCCTCGATGCCCTGTATATCCATGAATGTGATGAACTTTTCCGGGTTTTCCTCGTCGATGATCAGTCCTGCGGAGATACCTGCAACAGGCGCCTTTATCGGCACGCCATCATCCATGAGCGCCAGCGTGCTTCCGCATACGCTGCCCTGTGAGGTCGAGCCGTTGGACATCAGCACTTCCGAAACCAGCCTGATAGCGTAAGGGAATTCTTCTTCGCTCGGTATGACAGGCTCGAGCGCCCTTTCTGCAAGCGCGCCATGGCCGATTTCTCTCCTGCCGGGACCTCTTGAAGTTTTCGCTTCTCCCACACTGTAGCCCGGGAAATTGTAGTGGTGCATATACCTTTTCTCTTCCTCGAGATCGACGCCGTCCAGCATTTGTGACTCACTTATGGAGCCCAGCGTGACTATCGTCATCACCTGTGTCTGGCCTCTCTGGAAAAGACCTGAACCGTGCGCCCGCGGAAGAAGCGATACAGCTGCCGACATGGGCCTTATCTCATCGAGCCTTCTGCCGTCTACTCTTTTCCCTTCTTTGAGTATATATTCCCTGACTATCTTCTTCTCGATCTTGTATATGGCCTCTGCGATAAGCGCCGATCCTTCGGGGAACGTTTCAGCCAGCTTCTGCTGTATGTCAGCAGTGAGAGCCGCTACCCGTTCGTCCCTTACGGTCTTGTCATCGGTCAGCATGGCTCCGCGCAGTTCCTCGTAAGCAAGTTCGTATACCGCATCGTACAGTTCCTTCGGTAGTTCTGCCGACTGGTACTCAAATTTGGGCTTGCCTATTTCGGCAACGATGCCGTTTATGAAAGCAGTGATCTTTTTGATCTCTTCATGGCCCTTTTTGACAGCCTGCATCATGATCTCCTCGGATACCTCTTTGGCTCCGGCTTCGATCATCGTGATCTTTTCGCTCGTGCCCGCCAGTGTGACGTACATGTCGCTCTTTTCCCTTTGTGCCGCATTGGGGTTTATGACTATCTCCCCATCCACCAGTCCCAGTACGACGCCTCCTATCGGGCCGTTGAACGGTATGTCGGAAATGCTGAGAGCGACGGATGTGCCGATCATCGCCGCAATTTCAGGTGAATTGTCCTGGTCGACCGAAAGCACTGTATTGACGACCACGACGTCATTCCTGAGGTCCTTCGGGAACAGGGGCCTTATAGGCCTGTCGATGACCCTGGCAGTCAGCACTGCTTTCTCGGAAGGTTTTCCTTCCCTTTTTATAAATCCTCCGGGTATTTTGCCGACAGCATACAGTTTCTCCTCGTAATCGACACTGAGTGGAAAGAAATCGATCCCTTCCCTTGGAGCCGCTGATGCTGTTGCCGTGGACAGGATGACCGTGTCCCCGTATCTTACCAGCGCAGAGCCGTTCGCGAGCTGCGCCAGCTGGCCGGTCTCGATGGTGAGATTTCTTCCGGCGAGTTCCATTGTGAATGTTTTGTTCATGAAATGCCTCCTTCGCAATACTGCAGGACGGAAGAGGCAGTTGATACAGAAAACGGACACCAGAAGCCGCAAATCATATGCCGCTCCAGGTTTACGGGCCCTGGTCTCTGTTCTCTGTCAACTACGCCGTCTTCCTGTCAGCAGTTTGTCTATTTATTATTTTATTAAAATTATTATTACACCGTCATGTAAAAATAATGAGCGGGATAACCCGCCCACTGTTATTTTCTGAGGTTGAGCTTCTCAATGATCGCACGATATCTTTCGATATCCTTTTTCATCAGATAGTTGAGCAGTCCCCTTCTCTGGCCTACCATCTTCAGAAGGCCTCTCCTGGAATGATGGTCCTTCTTGTGTTCCTTGAGGTGTTCATTGAGATGGTTGATCCTCTCTGTGAGAATAGCGATCTGCACTTCCGGCGAACCGGTATCGCTCTCATGCAGTTTGTACTTCTCGATTATTTCCGCCTTTTTTTCCTTTAACATTTTTTCTCCTCCTTTTTCTAATACGCCATGAGCCAGGTAACTGGTCGGAGCTTCCGGCAACCGAGCCCATGGTCGATATGTCGCACTGATGTATTCTAACATATAATTCCCATAAAGTAAATGATATATTTCGATTAAAATCAAATCTCCAGTTATTTGCCTTACCCACGAGCTTTTTCACTTTTTCGGCAAATCCACCGGCTTTTATAACAGGATACGATGTTTCGAACCCCATGTTTTCCCCCGGCACAATCGTCACATCCGACGAAATCGATACTGGCCTCCATGTTCGCTATCTCCGTCGGGTCATCGATGCCTTCTTATGATATTTTCTGCGTTCGGAAATTTTATATGAACTAATACCTGATTTACTTCTCGATAAATTAAAGCGCTGTGATAATTACATTCGTGCCTTAACTTGACACTGATAGTAAATTAAGGTAGCATATCATGTGATATATCATGAAATACAGGAGGAAGCGTCCATGATAAAACATTTGCGTTTTACATGCCTGTTCGCTATTCTGACCGCGCTTCTCCTGTTCAATGCCTTTCCTGCACTGGCAGACGGAATCGACGAAGAGGCAGCTGCCGCCTATCTTTATGAACTGGGACTGTTCCGGGGTACCGGGACCGACAGCAGCGGCGCGCCTGTTTTTGAACTTGACCGCAGTCCAACCAGGGCAGAAGCATTGGTCATGCTTATACGCCTGATGGGACTGGAGCAGGAAGCGTTGAACTCCGACTATCCGCACCCATTCGAAGATACCAAGGCCTGGCACTTATATACCCAGGCAGTCCTTGCTGGGATTATTGCCAAAAATAGATAAGGTGCTGTACACGACCACAACAGAGGCAGATTTTACAGACCCCTACGGTGTGAAGGTGTCTGACAGGTACGGTTTAGAAGAACTCATGTTTATCGATGCGCTGGCCAACGAAAAAATCTATGAACAGTACGGGTTGAAAAGCGGCGACATGGTGCGCCTGTTCCCCGGCTCGACGCCGTACCTGGCCGACAGCAGTTGTAACATTCTGGCTTGGTGTACTATTCCCGAGAAAAATATAACTGAAATCACTTTCAGTTTGAAAGCCGAAATCGATGGAGCCAGGCTCAATTCCGAATACCGCAGGATAGTGGATACGGTTTCTGAAAACTGGGGAAAGAATGTGTTCGAACTCAGTAAGGAACAGTATAAATCGCAGGATGGCAAGTCGACCTCCGTCCGCCTCGT
>JAAZKL010000285.1 GCA_012799845.1 Clostridiaceae bacterium | reverse complement strand
GGTTCCTTTTAAAAAAGGCCGGTGCTTATAACAGGGAAAAATGGGATACATCAGGAAACTCTTTATAGCATTGATAAGATCGTACCAGAAATATATATCGCCTCTTAAACTAAACAGGAGCTGCAGGTTTTATCCTACATGCTCCCAGTATGCCATAGACGCGCTGAGCAGGTATGGCGTACTGAAGGGGAGTTATCTTGCTGTCAGGCGTATCCTGAAATGCCATCCTTTCCATCCCGGCGGCTATGATCCGGTGAGATAGGAAAATGGCACCACAGAGGGTCTGTTATAGGCGCAGATACACAAAACACGATGAAGGGAACTAATGGGTTATGTTTGATTTCTTAGCTTATCCACTTGGAAAATTTCTTAAGTTTATTTATGATATAGCCTTCGAGAATTACGGTCTTGCCATAATAATATTTACATTCATAGTCAGGCTTGCGATGCTTCCGCTGACTGTAAAGCAGCATAAATCATCGATGAAGATGCAGGAGATCCAGCCGCTTGTGGATGACATCCGGAGAAAATACAAGGATGACAGGGAAGCCATGAACCAGGAGCTTATGAAGCTTTACCAGGAGCACAACTACAATCCGGCCGGCGGATGTCTTCCCATGCTGATCCAGATGCCCCTGCTGCTTACTTTGTATTGGGTTATAATACAGCCCTTGAAATTCATGCTGGGGAAACCGAAGGAAATAATCGATGCTATAGTAAATGCGGCAGCCAAGGCTCAGGCTGCAATAAATACAACTCTTCAGTTGGAGAGTATTCCTAAGACTGTGGATGAGGTACTTAAAGTCTGGGGAGCCCACAGGGAGATAAGGGCGCTGAATTTCTTCAATGAGAATCCTGATCTTCTGTCTGAAGCGGGCGGATTGCTGGAGAAATCGGAGCTTATAGATTTCCGCAGTTTCCTCGGCCTGCACCTGGGAGAGGTCGCCTCGTTCCAGCCTGGCGTCATTTTCGGTCCTGAATGGAAGACATATCTTCCCCTGTTCCTGCTTGTCATAGTTGCAACAGCGATCACATTTATCTCAAGCAAACTATCCATGCCCCAAAATACGCAGCAACAGGGCGGCGCTTCCGGCTGTTCTACGGGCGGGATGATGTATATAGGTCCCGTAATGACGCTGATATATGCATTCCTGCTTCCTGCCGGCGTCGTACTGTACTGGATGATCGGCTATGTGTTCGCGATTTTCCAGCAGCTTTATATAAACAAATTCGTTCTGAAAAAGGACAAAATGGAGCCAGTTGCAGCCGCAGCGGGCAACGGTCGGGGCAAGGGCCAGGATGTTGCAAAAGAGGAATCAACAGAAGGAAACAATGGTAAAATAGATGGTGACAAGACCACTTCCGCAAAGCAACTGCCATCTGGACAGAAAAAGAAACAAGGCGGTTCGGGGAGCGGAAAAAAAGGCGGAAAGAAAAAAGGCGGCAAAAAGAAGAAATAAACTGAAGAGTTGAAGTCAGGGGATATGCTTGAAACATGGCGGCTAAAAGGAGGTTGCTGGTATAGATGAGCAAAGTTATCGAAACTACGGGAAAAACCGTAGAGGAAGCAGTTAACGCGGCACTGGAGGAGCTTGTAGCAGACATCGACGATGTTGAAGTCACAGTGCTGGAAGAAGGGTCCAAGGGCCTGTTTGGCATAGGCAGCAAGCAGGCGAGGGTGCAGGTCAGACTCATAATGGATCCGGCGGAGGAAGGGGTCCGTTTTCTTGAGAGCGTTTTCGAGAAAATGAACGTAAATGTCGACATAGAAAAATATGAAGATGAAGACTCCGTATCGCTGAAGATCTCGGGAAAAGACAGCGGGATAATCATAGGGAGGCGCGGAGAAACGCTGGATGCCCTGCAGTATCTGACAAGTCTGGTGGTCAACAGGAAAAGCAACAGGTATAAGAGAATGACCATAGATATTGAGAACTACAGGAAAAAGAGGGAGGAAACTCTAGTAAGGCTGGCAAAAAGGCTCGCCGACAAGGTCGTGAGGTACCGGAGGAATGTTTCGCTCGAGCCGATGAATCCTTACGAGAGAAGGATAATACACTCTACGCTCCAGAATAACGAATATGTTGAAACTTACAGCGTAGGCGAAGATCCCAACAGGAAGGTAGTTATAACACTGAAGCATGCGCATCCGGGCAGATAAGTGCTGACTTGCCTCTTCGGAGGAGGATGTGTATTTGTACATCTGGCTTACATTGTATGTATTGTTTGGACAGAGGAGGACAACTGGGATTGTCCTCTTTTGATTAAGGTACGGTGACACTCCTCAGTTACGGGTATTCCTCAGTGGCAGAGGAATGTCACGCGTTTGAAAAGGGTGTGGTGACACTCCTCAGTTTCGGGTATTCCTCAGTGGCAGAGGAATGTCACGCGTTTGAAAAGGGTACGGTGACACTCCTCAGTTACGGGTATTCCTCAGTGGCAGAGGAATGTCACGCACGGTTGAGAAGTGTCACGCGTTTGAAAAGGGCAGTTGATGATACATGAGTGACTGTATAAAAGGAGCCATACCGGGCAGAAATACCGAAACCATAGCTGCCATCTCGACTCCATTCGGGACGGGAGGCATCGGTATAATAAGGATCAGCGGTCCGGAAGCGTTCAGCGTGGCGGACAAAATATTCAGAGGCAGGAAAAGGCTCAGCGAAATAAGGAGCCATTCCGTGGTACACGGCAAAATCACGGATCCTGCCGACGGACATATGGTCGACGAAGTGCTGCTTGTAAAAATGGATGCGCCAAATACTTTTACCGGCGAGGACACTGTAGAGATAAACTGCCACGGCGGTATAGTCGTGCTCAGCCGTGTGCTTTCCCTTGTCCTGAGGCACGGTGCGCGGGCAGCGCAGGCAGGTGAGTTCACAAAGAGGGCCTTCATCAACGGCAGGATGGACCTGGCGCAGGCCGAAGCAGTGATAGACCTGATAAACTCGAAGACGGACGAGGGTTCTCGGGCTGCCGCGGCACAGCTCCAGGGGAAGCTGTCCGAAAGGATCGGGACCGCCCGCAGGAAAATGATAGAGCTCATCGCCAGGATAGAGGCATCGATAGAATACCCTGAAGAAGATATTGAAGAAATCACCGGTGAAATGGTCCATAAGGGCATTATAGAAATAAAGGAAGAACTCGGGAGGACCGCGCGGGGTTTTGAAAGGGGAAGACTGCTGCGGGAGGGCATCACTGCCGCGATCATCGGCAAGCCAAATGCGGGGAAATCGTCGCTGCTCAATGCTCTTGCGGGAAGCAGCAGGGCGATCGTGACCGATATCCCCGGCACCACGAGGGATATCATCGAAGAATATATAAATATAAAGGGCATCCCTGTCAGATTCCTTGATACGGCCGGGATCCGCAGCACCGATGATCCCGTTGAATCGATAGGCGTGGAAAAGGCAAGGGTCGCTGCTGCAGAGGCGGAACTGGTCATTATCGTACTCGATGCTCAGACGGGTATAACCGATGAAGACAGAGAAGTAATGAAAACTTCCCGGGATAAAAAGACGATAGTTATGGTCAACAAGACTGATGTGGCGGACGACCGTATGGTTGAGGCCATGCAGGAGCAGATCGGGGATTCGGGAAACATGCCGGTTGTGGTCGCCTCAATGATCGACGGGACCGGTATGGATGATCTGGCGGACAAGATCGAAGAACTGGCTGCCGGAGGAAATATAACTACAAACAGTGAAGTGCTGTTGACAAATGCAAGACACAGGCAGCTCATCGAGGATGCGATAATAAGGCTGGATTCGGCGGAAGCCGCGTACAGAAGCGGACTGCCGCTGGATTTTGTAACCATCGATATCAGGGACGCGGCCGAAGCCCTTGGCCAGATAACCGGCGAATCAGTCGGCGAAGATGTGGTAAATGAGATTTTCTCGCAGTTTTGCGTGGGCAAGTGACAGGTTCACCGTTTTGGAGGGAATATGGAGTACGCAGCTGGAAATTTCGATGTAGCAGTGGTAGGCGCAGGGCATGCAGGATGTGAAGCGGCGCTGGCCTGTGCCAGGCTTGGCATGAAGACCATCATTTTCTCGATCAATCTTGACGCTGTCGCAAACATGCCGTGCAACCCCAGCATAGGAGGAACAGGTAAAGGCCACCTGGTGCGCGAGTTGGACGCGCTGGGCGGCGAAATGGCAAAATGCGCCGACAGCACACTTATACAGTCCAGGATCCTCAACAGGACCAAGGGGCCTGCTGTTTATTCGCTGAGGGCACAGGTGGACCGGAAGCAGTACCAGCTGGTGATGAAAAATACGCTGGAAAACCAGGACAACCTCTACCTGAAGCAGGCGGAAGTAACAGAGATCCTGACGACCGAAGACGATAGAACCGTTACAGGTGTCAAGACCCATACCGGTGCGGTCTACTATTGCAAGGCGGTCATACTGACCACCGGTACATACCTGAAAGGAAAGATATTTATAGGCGATATCAGCTTCAGCGGCGGTCCCGACGGACTCTTCCCGGCGAACAGGCTGTCCGACAGTCTCAGGGAAAAGGGGATCAGGCTGATGAGGTTCAAAACCGGGACTCCCGCAAGACTGAACGGAAAAACCATCGACTTTTCGAAACTGGAACCGCAGGCAGGCGACGAAGTTATAGTTCCGTTTTCATTTGAAAACGAAGTCATCGAAAGAGAACAGGTCATGTGCTGGCTGACATATACCAACAGCCGGACTCATGAACTTATAAAGAGCAATCTCCACCGCTCGCCGTTATATGGCGGGATGATAGAGGGCATTGGGCCCAGGTATTGCCCTTCCATAGAAGATAAGGTCGTGCGGTTTGCTGACAAGGAGAGGCATCAGGCGTTCGTAGAGCCCATGGGACTGAATACGCAGGAAATGTATCTCCAGGGCATGTCAAGCAGCCTTCCGGAAGATGTGCAGGAGGAGATGATAAAGACCTTGCCTGGCCTTGAAAATGCGTATATAATGAGGAGCGCATATGCCATCGAATATGACTGCATCGATCCCACCCAACTTAAGCTCAGCCTCGAATTTAAAAATATCAGGGGATTGTTTTCCGCAGGGCAGATAAACGGCAGTTCCGGTTACGAGGAGGCGGCGGCGCAGGGACTGATCGCAGGCATAAATGCCGCGCAGTTCATCAGGCAGGAACCGCCGCTTATCCTGGACAGGTCGGAAGCATATATAGGCGTACTTATAGACGACCTGGTGACAAAGGGCACCTCCGAGCCTTACAGGATCATGACCTCGAGGTCCGAATACAGGCTGCTGCTCAGGCAGGATAACGCGGATATGAGGCTTACGGAAAAGGGCTACAAAATTGGACTGGTATCGGAAGAGAGGTACAGGAGGTTCATTGATAAAAAGCAAAGAATAGAAGAAGAAATAGACCGCCTGGAAAACACATATGTACCGCCGTCCGATGAAGTCAACGATTTTCTGGATTCGATGGGAAGCACCAGGATCAGATCAGGGATCAGCCTGGCGGAACTCCTCAGGCGTCCTGAGATCACATACAGGTCGCTGGAGGCTATAGACCCTCAAAGATCTGACAGGCTAAAGTACAGAAATATGAATAAGTACGACCCTGTAGCCGAACAGGTTGAGATATCTGTTAAGTATGACGGCTATATAAAAAGACAAATGCAGCAGGTGGAGCAGTTTAAGAAAATGGAAAGGAAAAAGATACCCGAGGATATTAATTATGATGAGATCTACGGGCTCAGGCTTGAGGCAAGGCAGAAGCTTTCAAGCCTCAGGCCCGGATCGGTCGGCCAGGCGTCGCGTATCTCGGGCGTATCTCCGGCTGACGTATCCGTCCTTCTGATATACCTGAATACGCGGTACGGCCATGAGAGCCGGGATGAGGGACAGGATGAAAACCGGGATGAAGACCGGGATGGAAGCCGGAACGCGGAAAGCTGACGGAAGCGTCATTTTTTACAGGCGGGTGAACGCAATGGATCATTTGCTGGCAGACTATCTGAAGGCCGGGGCGGCAGAGTTCGGAGCAGAGCTTGATGAAAACATGGTCAGGCATTTTTTTGTGTATAAAAGGCTGCTGCTTGAATGGAACGGGAAAATGAACCTGACGGCCATAACGGATGACAGGGATATAATCCTGAAGCACTTCGTGGATTCCCTGAGCATACTGTCATATGTAAAGGAAGTAAAGAATCTCGTCGACGTGGGAACAGGCGCGGGTTTTCCGGGAATCCCTCTGAAAATAGCGCTTCCCGGGCTTGAGACTGTTCTCATGGACTCGCTTGAAAAGCGCATAAAGTTCCTTGATGCCGTAATCGACGAACTCGGACTTGATGGCGCCAAAGCAGTCCACATCAGGGCCGAGGACGCCGGGAGATCAGAGGGGCTCAGGGAAGCGTTCGATGCCGCGGCAGCGCGGGCAGTCGCTTCGCTGCCGGTGCTTCTCGAATATTGCCTCCCGCTCGTTAAAACAGGAGGGATATTCATTGCCATGAAAGGCAGCAGTGAGGATGAAGCTGCCGTGTCAGGCAAGGCTCTCGATATCCTTGGCGGAGAGATCGAGGAAGTCAGGAACTTTGCCCTGCCCGGGAGTGATATAAAAAGAAGCGTCATCATAGTAAGAAAAGTACGACAAACACCGACAAAATACCCGAGAAAAGCGGGCAAACCGTCAAAAGAGCCGTTGATACAGGCAAAGTGATGCCAAAATATCAGAAAAAAAGGCGAACGATTCTTGTTATAAAAAAAAGGAAATTAAAAAAAGGGCGGCGAATTATATTTCACGCAACAAACAGGCAATAAATGTAAAAATGCGTGAAGTTGTACTGCCGCAAGGCATATAGTACGACGTGCGTTGGAAAAGGATGGTGCTGTATGCTGGAAAATAAACTTCAATATCCCAAACAGGAAAAAGAAAGCGACATAAAAAACATATGCTACATCGATATCGATTCTATCAGGCCCAATCCCTACCAGCCCCGCAAACAGTTCAGCAAAGGCGCTCTTGAGGAGCTGTGCGAATCAATACAGCAATATGGAGTTATACAGCCTATCAATGTAAGAAAGATAGCAAGCAATAAGTACGAACTCGTAGCCGGAGAACGAAGGCTCAGGGCAGCTGTCATGGCAGGGCTGAAGGAGATCCCGGCCATCGTCATAAACATAAATGACAATGACTCGGCTGTGCTGGCTCTTATTGAAAACCTGCAGCGCGAAGACCTGAATTATCTTGAGGAGGCCGAAGGTTACAATAATCTCATCAATGAACACGGCTTTACCCAGGAGGAGCTTGCCCAGAAAATAGGCAAAAGCCAGTCCACCGTGGCAAACAAGATAAGGCTGCTGCGTCTGCCGCCTCTCGTGAAAAAGATCCTTTCAGACAACAACCTTACAGAAAGGCATGCCAGGGCACTGCTGAAGCTCCCGGACGAACAGCTTCAGTTGAAGGTCCTCAGGATCGTCTGCGAAAAGGGCCTGAATGTAAAGAGGACAGAAGAACTGATAGAAAGAGTTATCGATAAGTATCTCGGACAGAGCAGGGACAAGCCTTCTGAAAAGAAGCTGACGAAGACCATCAGGGACATCCGGATATTTGTAAATACTATTCGGCAAGCCATCGAGCTTATGAAGAAGTCCGGAGTCAATGCGAAGGCTGCCCAGTTCGACAGAGGAGAATATATCGAGTTCATCGTCAGAGTTCCGAAAGCATGATTGGCGTTGGCCTTTAATTTATGACCCTGCGTACTTAAAACGTTATGACCCCTGTTTTGTGTGGCTGCTCAGTAAGCAGCCCATTTTTTTGCCTGCCCTCTGTACAGTCCGGTCTGCCTGTATCAGACGCCAGCCATATCCAAAAAAGTGGACATCGTTTCAAAAGTTTATTAAAATATAGAAAGTATCTGAAGAAATTTTGGAAAAGCTTAAAAAGAGGAAACACGGAAAGAGGTATTCCAAATGGCAGAAACAGATGGTCTGAATGTGCAGAGGGTAATCCCGGTAGATATAGAAGCCGAGATGAAGGAATCGTTCATAAATTATGCGGTAAGCGTAATCGTTGACCGTGCTCTCCCGGATGTAAGGGACGGTCTTAAACCTGTACACAGAAGGATCCTGTATTCGATGCATACACAGGGGTTTACCGCAGACAAGTCATACCGTAAATGTGCTACGACTGTAGGCGATGTGCTCGGCAAATACCATCCTCACGGCGACGCCGCTGTATATGACAGCCTTGTGCGTATGGCACAGGATTTCTCGCTCAGATATCCGCTCGTGGACGGGCACGGGAACTTCGGATCCAGGGACGGAGACCCGCCGGCTGCAATGAGGTATACGGAAGCAAGGCTTTCGAAAATATCTGCGGAAATGCTCGCAGACATAAACAAGGACACGGTCGATTTCAAATCCAACTTTGACGAACATGAAATGGAGCCTGTAGTATTGCCGTCCAGGTTCCCGAACCTGCTGGTAAACGGGAGCTCCGGCATTGCTGTCGGTATGGCTACGAACATTCCTCCCCATAATCTGACCGAAGTTATAGACGGCATAGCAGCCCTGATAAAAAATCCTGAGATATCCGCGGATGAACTTAATGCGATCATCAAAGGGCCTGATTTTCCGACTGCAGGTACGATCTTAGGGAAACAGGGCATCAGGGATTACTTCAGGACAGGCAGAGGCAGACTTATCATAAGGGCGAAGGCAGAAATAGAGGCAGGCGAACACAACAGACAGCGGATCATCGTAAGAGATCTTCCGTACCAGGTAAATAAAGCAAGGCTTATTGAAAAAATCGCGGAACTGGTCAAGGACAAAAGGATCGAAGGGATATCCGATATAAACGACGAATCCGACAGGAACGAAGCCGTAAGGATCGTCATCTCGCTGAAAAGGGACGCGAATGCCAGGGTGGTCCTGAATCAGCTTTATAAGTTCACACAGATGCAGGATACTTTCAGTGTAAACATGCTGGCCCTTGTCCAGACGCCTGAGGGCAAGTTCCTGCCAAGAGTCATCAACCTGAAAACGGCCCTTGAGCTTTACCTGAACCATCAGAAAGACGTTATCACAAGGCGGACCCGTTTCGATCTCGAAAAAGCGGAGGCCAGGGCTCATATCCTCGAAGGCCTCAAAATAGCGATAGATAACCTTGATGAGGTCATCCAGATCATAAGAGGGTCCAGGACAGAAGTTCTGGCAAAGGAAAGGTTGATCGAAAGATTCTCGATCAGCGAAAGACAGGCCCAGGCAATAGTGGACATGAGGCTGGGCAGGCTGACGGGTCTCGAAAGGGAGAAGCTTGAGGAAGAGTACCGTGAACTGATGAAGAAGATAGAATATTACAAAAGGGTACTGTCTGACGAATCGCTTCTGCTGAGCATAATCGAGGAAGAACTCAACGAGATAAAAAGAAAATACGGGGATGAGAGAAGGACCGAAATCGCGCCAGGCGAAGACGACATAGATATCGAGGACCTTATAAAGGAAGAAGAGGTCGTCATAACACTTACCCATTTCGGTTATATCAAAAGGCTTCCCTGCGATACATACAAGAGCCAGAAGCGCGGCGGCAAAGGCGTGACGGCGCTGAGCACAAGGGAAGAGGATTTCGTGGAAAGGCTGTTCATCACCTCCACACATAATTACATCCTTTTCTTCACCAACAAAGGGAAGGTATACAGGCTGAAAGCCTATCAGATACCTGAAGCCGGGCGGCAGGCCAAGGGAACTGCCATTGTCAACCTGCTTGAGCTGGGCGGCGACGAGAAGGTCTCCGCCGTCATACCGATAGAGGAGTGCAGGGAAGGCCTGTACCTGATAATGGCTACCAGGAACGGCCTCGTAAAGAAAACAAGGCTCACAGAGTACGACAACATCAGGAGGGGAGGGCTCCTGGCGGTTTCGCTGAGGGAGAACGACGAACTGATAGATGTACGGCTCACCGACGGAGAAAAAGATATCATCCTTGTTACCAGGGAAGGAATGTCGATCCGCTTCAGAGAGAGCGACGTCCGGCCTTTGGGAAGAGTATCCCAGGGAGTGAAGGGCATCACGCTGGAGGATGGCGACTACGTGGTTGCCATGGCCACATCGCGGGAAGATTCGACGCTGCTGGTGGTCACGGAAAACGGCTTCGGCAAAAGGACTGAGCTTGAGGAATACAAAACGCAGATAAGGGGCGGGAAAGGCATCCTTACTTACAGGGTGACTGAAAAGACGGGCAAAGTAGCCGGGGTCAAGCTGGTATATGAATCGGATGAAATAATGCTGATCAGTTCCGACGGTACTATCATAAGAATGAAGGTAGCAGACATAAGCATACTTGGCCGGGCAACGCAGGGCGTTACACTGATGAGGACCTCTGAAGGGAATATCGTCGTAAGCATCGCCAGGATAGAAGAAAAGGACGACGAAGAGGAAGAGGAAGAAAAAGAGAAAGAAGAAGAGGGAGAGAGAGAAGAACACGAGCAATTGGAGCAATAGGGACAACAGGGCAACGTGCCCACAGAAGCAACAAGATTAACAAGATCAACAAGGCCAACAAAATCAACGAGATCAACCAGATAAACAAAACAGACAGGACCTCCGCGATCAGCTGGATCAATGAAATAGACAAAGCCAACGCGATCAGGCAGATCAACGAGGCCGACGAGGCCAACGCGATCAGCCAGTTCAATGAAATAGACGAGGTCAACGAAATCAGCCAGAGCAGCGAGGCCAACGAGATCAGCTATACATTGAGATCGACCAAATCTGCAGAAATATCTATAAGAATATTGTAATACGATAATTATAGGCAGATGTGCTGACCCCTGTTGCAAGTCGTATCTCCCTGTGATATACCGACACCCTGCTGCAAAGGGCATTTCCCTGCGATGCGCTGACACCCTGCTGCAAAAGGCATTTCCCGCCGTTCTTTCTGTTTGTTTGCCGTACTGTCCGCTTGTTGTTCCTTCTGTTTACTCTCAGTTCTATTTGCTTGGTTCATCCTGTTTGGCCGCGGTTCCGTATGCTTGTAGTTCCCCCTGCTTGGCCGCGGTTCCGTCCACTTGTTGTTACCCCTGTTTGACCGTAGTTCCGTCTGCTTGTTGTTACCTCTGTTTGCCTTCAGTTCTATCCGTTTGCCCGACGTTCCCTTTGCTTATTTGCAGACCAATTGCTTAATATTTTACATCGCCGGCATACATGTATAGTATCTGTTCCACGAGGAAACATATTATCAAATGTGCGACATTGCGCTGTTGTGCAGGCCGCCCATGACAGCGGGGATACAGCCCATGTCCGAAGATGAATTCCTGCAGTAGAGGTGTGCTGTTTTTGCAGAAATCATTCAGGAGCAAAGTTGATTATACAGCGGCAATAAGGAGCATTAAAAAGAGACAGAGCTGTAATTTATGCTTAATGAGCTTAATCCCGGCCAGTGCAGGTTGATGCCCGGGTTATACGATGCTATAGTATAAAAGCTGTCTGCGACAGCACATGGACCTTGAAAAATAAACAGTGAGACAACACACCGTAATGGTGCAAAGGAACTCAGATATTCCATGAGCAAACCCGGACCGGGGATGACCGGTCGAGGGAACTTGCGGACTTACTCAGTGAT
>JAAZKL010000284.1 GCA_012799845.1 Clostridiaceae bacterium | reverse complement strand
TCATACGCATCATTTATCTCTCTCAGCTTTTCTTCTGCCAGCTTCGACAGCGGGTTATCCTGGTACTGGTCGGGATGATATTTTTTGACCAGTTCCCTGTATGCCTTTTTTATCTCTTCTTCACTTGCACCTTCCCTGATCCCGAGAACTTCATACGGATTCTTCACTTTCGCCGCATCTCCTTATACCAAGAATATTTTCTGTTTTTCTCAGCATTCCGATATAAATTATATTCTCAAGTATACCCCTGTTTCTTTTAGCTTCCAGCAGTTCAAAAGCCCGCGATATCTCGTTGAGCGTATAGAACAGGATGAACTCGGCTTTTTCCCGTATCTGCTGCCTGAAGGCATCAACGCCCTGATTATTATATCCATATTGATAAATAAACGGATTGTAATTTCCGCTTTTTATGTCTTTTTCAAGGTCGTCATACGCGTCCAGGAGGTATATCCACTTGCCCAGATTGTAGCCGAGCCATCTGAGTATCTTTCCGGTATCCTCGCCGGTACACAGAGGCTCATACGCAGTGATCTCCTCCATCAGTTTTGCAAACGGCTCCGCAGCCATATCCACTGAAGCACACTTCTCCTTCTCGAGCCGGATGAGTTCGCCCAGCCGCTGCCCGATTATTTCGCACTTGTTGGAATACTTATTCTTGAGCCGTTTGAAAGCCCGCTTCAGTAAAATCATCGCCGACGCTGAAACGAGCGATTCTTTGTCGCGCTTTTTATCTTCCAGATTATAATACGCCAGTATGATGTTTATGTCTGAGGCATAGTCCACGGCAGAACTGTCAGTGACGATATGCCTTTTTTTAAACGGATGGACGAAACACCTCTTTTTTTTGACCTGTATGCTCTCGCCGGCTGCCGCTGACAGCAATACAGCAAGAAATGTGGTGTCATAACTCAGTGTCAGCCGTCTGAAATGGCCGTGGCGCCTGCCTATCGACTTGCATACGCCGCAGTAGTAAGCTCTGAAAAGTTCATACTCTTTTATTGTTAACTCCGGTTTTTCCGGAACGACATATCCGAACATAGGATCCCTTTACTATTTCTGATGCTTGATTCTGAGGTACGATCTGAAATACATGAAAAATGCGAACAATGCCGCTATCACAGCCAATATGAATACCAGCAGGTTCACGGCTATGCCAAACAGGTTCCACCTGCCGAAAGGCTCATCGAAAATCAGCATTATGATGGCAAGATAGAAAACCACCGTGGATATCTTCCCGTACCAGTTGGCGGAAACCACGAATTTCTTCTGCTTGTAGAGCACAAGAGCACCCAGGCCCATAAGCGTCTCTTTCACAAGGATCACAAGCACAAGTTCCAGCGGGATTATTTTCAATACCAACGACATTATCACGAACGCTGTTATCTGCATCAGTTTATCTGCCAGCGGATCGGCAATTTTTCCCCATGACGTTATCAGGTTATATTTTCTGGCAACATAACCGTCCAGCACGTCGGTCAGCCCCGCTGCGAGGAACAGCAGTACCGCAACGATAAAGTTGCGGGTGCTGAGAAAATATGCAAACACAGGTATCAGCAAAAAACGGAGTATCGTCAGTATATTCGGGATGTTCATAACTCACCGCCCATGTCGATTATACAAAATAGTTTACCATATAAATCCGTCATTGTACAATTATACGGGTTTTGCAGTTAATTGTCTTTTGCTGCTTTTTCTATAAGTCCGTAGACATCCGGCATGTACTTTTTTATATTTACCGGCTTCAGATCCCTCCTGGTCCAGCAGTGCAGCGTTTCTCCCTCCGCCAGCACCCTGCCGTCTTCCGCCCTGACGGCCTGGTAGCTGAAGCACAGTCTCGTGCCGGTGTATTCCTTTATATATGTCTTTATTATGATGTTGTCTTCATACCTGGCAAAGCCCGTAAAACGGCATCTCAGCTCAAGCAGCGGCAGCATCGCGCCCTTCTCCTCTATCACCGAGTAGGGCATGCCCACCTTTCTTATGAAATCCGTCCTTCCGGCTTCGAACCATACCGGGTAATTGGAATGGTGCACTACGCCCATCTGATCTGTCTCCGCATATCTTACGATCAATGGAGTTTCGGATACGAACATGATTCCTCCCAGCCTTTACATCCCTCATCAAAAATTAAGCCCGTGTCATGGAATACACGGGTCATATTTGGGTTATCTGATTCAGCGATTTCGTCAATAGCCCTTTTCGATAATGACACTGTGGGCCTCCTCGATTTCGGCCTCCGGAACAAGTACTTCGAAATAATTGTCGTTATTTTCGTGG
This sequence comes from Clostridiaceae bacterium, assembly GCA_012799845.1. Classification (GTDB taxonomy): domain Bacteria; phylum Bacillota; class Clostridia; order Acetivibrionales; family DTU013; genus DTU013. The sequence continues at coordinate 13,648 of JAAZKL010000284.1, read as the reverse complement.
TTTTTGCTTATCGGTCTTAGTTTAACGAGAATCCCTTCTTTAGTGAGCAGCTCCTGCAGCGCAGTCGCTATTTCTTTGCTTTGTGCCATGTACACTACTGTCCACATAAAAACACGCCCCTTTTCGGACTATTCACCGGAAATGATCTCACCGTGGCGGCATAATATCCTGGATTTTCCTCTCACTTTTATAGCGGAAGTATTCTCCGTAAACTGTGCCAGCAAAACTTCTCCCTTATCAAGTTTTTCCGTGTGATGGAATTTGGTGTCTCTGCCCCTGGTAAGCCCTATGACGTTGACTCCATTTTCTTCTGCCTTTATTACTATATAATCCCCCAGCAGCTTATCCGATTCCCAATCCAAAAAAACCACCTCGAAATTACTATATATTATTTCACCTGAAAAATCAACACGCTATTTTGGTCACGCAACCGCTAAAAGCCTATAACCAAGCACTTCCCCGCATTTTTTACCGCTTTTGCGCCGCCTTTGTTACCAGTTTCACATTGTCCGCCCCAAATCTCTCATCAAGCTCTCTTCGCAGTGTATCACACCATTCAACATAATATTCGCCCATATCCGATCTGGTAATATTTCCTGCGCTGTCGGTCCGGCAGAATACCACGGGTGTTTTGCCGCTGAAATATTTCAGCAGCGAAAACGTTGACTTCATCACATCACTGTTTTCAGGTATATCGCACTTTATGTAAAGTACATGGAACACATCACGCCGCCCCGCTCTCGGCGATGCTCCGGTCCCGCCGATGATCCCTTCGTTGACGATATCCCTTCCGCCATCAAAACCTCTTGCATTATCCGGGATATCCTTTTTCCGCAGCGGCCTGACATTCTCACATATCACTTTTGGCAGTTCCTCTTCCTTTATACTGATACGGCCGTCCATAATGACCGCATTCTCGCTTGTCAGCAGATGCTTATACCTGCTCAGCACGGTAGGGAACACGATGACCTCCATGCTCCCGTACAGGTCCTCCAGTGTTGCGAAAGCCATCAGGTTGTTGCTCCTGGTCGTTTTTGTCTTCACTTCGGTGATAATGCCGCCCACAGTGACCAACATCCCGTCGATGAGCCCGGCTCCGCCTGAATTGCCGTCCTCCCCTTCGGTCCCGTATGAATTGATGTCCCTGCTGGCGACACTGATCTGCTCCAGCAGTTCATCCTTGTATTCATCAAGGGGATGACCGGATATGTACAGGCCCAGCATCTCCTTTTCCATGGACAGCAGCATATCCCTGGAAAACTCCTTTAGATCGGGATAGCTCTCCTCCGCCTTCATCGCCTGCATATTGCCGGCCATCTCAAACAGTGAAAGCTGTCCTTCCACCCTGCTTCTTTTGTTTTGCTGGGCGCTTTCCAACAGTTTCTCATAAACGGCCATCATTTTCGACCTGTATACTCCGAACGAGTCGAATGCTCCGCACTTTATCAGGCTCTCGACGCATCTTTTATTGAAATCCCTCTCCCCGATGCGCTCGCAAAAATCATAGAAGCTTTTGAACGGACCCTTTTTGTCCCTTTCGTCGATCAGCTCCCGCACGGCGCTTTCACCCACATTCTTTACGGCGGCCATCCCGAACCTTATCTTGCCGTTCACCACCGTAAACCTGACGTCGCTTTCATTGACGTCCGGCGGCAGCACTTCGATGCCTTCCTGTTTACATTCCTGAACATAGTACGATATTTTGTCGCTGTTTCCTACAAAGCTGTTGAGGGTCGCCGCCATGAACTCCACCGGATAGTAATGTTTCAGCCAGGCTGTCTGGTATGCCACGACAGCATACGCGGCGGCATGTGATTTGTTGAAGGCATAGCTTGCAAAATCCATCATCTGGTCGAATATACGGGCTGCAGTTTGCTCGTCCACGCCGTTTCTGACCGCGCCCTTTACCACTATGTTGCCCTCGTCATCTGTGATCCCGTAGATGAAGTTCTCGCGTTCCTTCTGCATGATGTCATGCTTTTTCTTGGACATGGCCCTGCGCACCAGGTCCGACCTGCCGTATGAATACCCCGCCAGTTCCCGGACTATCTGCATCACCTGCTCCTGGTACACGATACAGCCATAAGTCACATCCAGTATATTCTCCAGCAGCGGATGCTCATACGTGATCTGGTCCGGGTTGTTCTTGTTCCTGATATATTTGGGTATGGAATCCATAGGGCCCGGCCTGTACAGCGAAATTCCGGCAATAATATCTTCGAGGGACGACGGCTGCAGTTCCTTCATGAACTGGGTCATCCCGGCACTTTCCAGCTGGAATATGCCTGATGTCCTGCCCTCGCCGATGAGCCTGAAAACATTGGGATCGTTCATTTCAAGATTATCGATATCCACCCTGGCCCCGTGGTCTTTATATATAAGATCGACCGCATCCCTTATGACGGTCAGCGTACGGAGCCCGAGAAAATCCATTTTGAGCAGTCCGAGTTCCTCAAGCTGTCCCATGGGGAACTGGGTCGTGATGATATCATCGTTCTTCTGCAGCGGTACATATTCGGTTATGGGATCTTTAGAAATAACAACGCCCGCCGCGTGGGTACTGGCGTGCCTCGGCATGCCTTCGAGCAATTTGGCTGTGTTTATGAGTTCGGCAGTTTCTTCATCTTCCTCGTATCTCCCTTTAAATTCCGGATTCAGTTCCAGCGCTTTGTTGATGTTCATCCCGATCTGGAACGGGATCATCTTAGCGATCTGGTCGACATCGGCATACGGGATATCCAGCGCCCTGCCCACATCCCTGATAACAGCCCTGGCTGCCATTGTCCCGAATGTGATGATCTGCGCCACCCTGTCATCGCCGTATTTGCGTATTACATAATCTATGACCTCGGACCTGCGCTCATAGCAGAAATCGATATCTATATCCGGCATAGTCACTCTTTCGGGATTGAGGAACCTTTCAAAAAGCAGGTTGTACCTAATTGGATCGATGCTGGTTATCCCCAGCGTATATGCCACAAGGCTTCCAGCGGCTGAACCCCTTCCGGGTCCGACACGTATGCCGTTTTCCCGCGCATACCTGATGAAATCCCAGACGATCAGGAAATAATCCACGTATCCCATCTGCCTGATGACCTGCAGTTCGTATTCGAGCCTCTGGCGATATTCAGGGCTGGACGCGGCTTCGCCGCAACGCGTGGCCAGGCCTTCTTCACAGAGGCTGCAAAGATATTCATATGGATCCCTGTTGCCGGGGACATCGAATTTGGGAAGGTAGAGCTTGTTGAATTCCAGTTCGAAATTGCAGCATTCGGCTATCCTGACCGTATTCTCGATGGCCTCGGGGACGTGTCTGAACGCTTCCGCCATTTCTTCAGGAGACTTTATATATAACTGGTCGGATTCGAACCTCATGCGGTCCTCATCAGTTATCTTCTTGCCTGTCTGTATGCAGAGCAGCACCTCATGAGCCTTTGCATCCTCCCGTCTGAGGTAATGGGCGTCATTGGTTGCTGCCAGCGGAATGCCGGTCTCCTTCGAGAGCCTGATAAGTCCCTGGTTGACCAGGTTTTGCTCCCTGATCCCATTGTTTTGGAGTTCCAGGTAGAAATTTCCCTGGCCGAATATCCTGTTAAATTGAAGAGCTTTTTCACGCGCTTTTTCATAGTTCCCGTCCAGGATCGCGGAAGGTACGTCGCCCGACATGCAGGCGCTCAGGGCGATGAGCCCGCGGGAATACTTCTCCAGGACCTCCATGTCGATCCTCGGCTTATAGTAGAAACCTTCCGTGAAGCCAATGGACACGATCTTCATAAGGTTCCTGTATCCTTCATCATCTTTGGCCAGTAGCACGAGATGGCCCTGGTCCGCATCGACCCCCGGCTGTTTGTCGAAACGGGTGCGCCTGGCGGTATACACCTCACAGCCTAATATCGGCTTGATGCCGTTTTTGACGGCTTCCTTATAAAAATCCACGACCCCGTACATCACGCCGTGGTCCGTGATGGCGATCGAATCCATGCCAAGCTCGACCGTCCTGGCTATCAGATCGCGTATCCTGTTGGCCCCGTCAAGAAGACTGTATTCTGTATGGACATGAAGATGGACGAATGGCATCGGTAAGGGGACACTCCTCTCCTCAGACTTCGCAGGTATCTACGATGAAAACCCCTCTTTCCTGTGACAGGTCCAGCTCCTTTGACCGGCGTTTCATGTTTTCATCATAAACTATGCGCACCAGCGGCCTCGTGGGCATCTTAACGTTATGCTGCACTACGATGGCACGCTCCCTCGTATTGAGCAGCACGCCTGAGCCCACCGGATATACGGTGACGAATTTGACAAAGTTCTCAACGACCAGAGGATCAAAATGGTGGATCCCCATGGAAGTGATATAGTCATAGACCTCGTGCGATTTCAGTTTTTTCCTGTAAACACGGTCCGAAGTAAGGGAGTCATAAACGTCAGCCACCGCCACTATCCTGGAATACATCTGTATCTCTTCATTTTTCAGTCTCAGCGGGTATCCGCTCCCGTCATACCTCTCATGATGCCCCAATGCTATATATGCAGATACCAGGTACAATTGTCCGCTCTTTTTGAGCAGTTCATACCCAAGTACGGTATGCTTTTTTATTTCCTCGAATTCTTCTACTGTCAGCTGGCTCGGTTTTTTCAGGATCTCTCTCGGTATGCATAGCTTGCCTATATCATGGAGTATCGCGCCAAGTCCCAGTTCACGGAGCTGCGCCATATCCATCCCGAGACCGATTCCCGTTATGAGGGACAGGATACACACGCTGACCGAATGCTCAAAAGTGTAGTCATCCACGGTTTTTATCTCTGTAAGGTTGTACAGTATGTCATCGCTGGCGAGCAGTTCATCCACGATCTTGTTGACTACTTTCTTAACATTTTCGACATCGATGGTGTCAGAAAAACAGTACCCGGTCATGATCTTTTTGACCAGCGATACCGCTTCGTTACGGGTAGTCTCGTTAACGACATCGTGGACCTCGATACCTTCCGACAGATCATCGTCCAGGTATATCTCGGCTATCCCGCGTTTTTTAAGGAGATCCAGGTAGCCCTGTTTCAGTTCGACGCCCTGCATCAGCAATACTCCCCCATCAGAGCTGAATACCGTGCGGGCGAGCTTTGCACCGACAGGCACTGAGTCAACACTAACTCTGCGCATTCGTTCCTCCGGTCTTATTCTTTAGTGTGTCGTTACTTCGCTTGCAAAGTAACTTATTCGACATAACAGGATAAAATCCTTCCCTTTTTCCCTGTTTCCAAATATATTTTTTTCGGATGTTTTCCCGGGCAATAAGTCGGCTACAATGTTATTTTATGGTAGAATATGCATATGCAACCAGTAAGGAGTGGTGCCATGTTCAGGAAAATATTGAAAAAGGTCAAGTCGTTCAATCTAGCCTGCATACTTTCGGAAGATGCAAAATACAAGCTCTGGTTTTTCATGAGTTATCTGCCGGACCTGTACCGCAGGCATACAAGGAAGAACTTCAAAAACTGCCTCTTCTGTTCCAGGCTGATAAAGTCGGGATGCCACAGATACTGCCTCAAATGCGGCGCAGGCACTTACATACAGTGCAGTCCTCCCCTGCCCGGCCTATTGTATGAGGTCACGGTACACATGGTCAGGGAGGACGTCCTGCCGGACCCGTGGTACTTCAAAAAAACCTGCTCCAACTTCAAAAGGCTTCCCCTGTACAAGTACGGGCACAACCTGTATTCCGTGTTCCCTTCGATAGCCCTGAACAACTACGAAGCGCTCGAAGGACTGGAAAGGGGCCTGTCCTCCGGGGCCAGGCCCTGTTATATATGCGCGTCCGTCGATTACAGCTTCTATAAGGAATGCACGAGGCAGCCGGAATATGACGCTTCGGTCTCCTGCATGAAGATCGTGAATGAACTGAAAAAGGTATATGAAAACCAGTCCAGGTATTCAGGATATGCAAAAAGGCAAAAAGTCACAAAATCAGCGGTATAAAGTGCCGGATCCAGGGAATTGTCAGTCCTGGTGAAGCAATTCCCTGATCATCCCCGTCACGCTGCCCTTAATGGTTTCGAGCCTTTGCTTTGCCTTATCCGGCGTTTTTTCCGACACGCCGTAATATATCTTTATCTTCGGCTCTGTACCGGAAGGCCTTATACAGAACCATGCCCCGCCATCCAATTCATAGTACAGCACGTTGGACGCCGGCAGATCGAGCGGCCTGGTGCTTCCGTCGGCCAGATCGGTCACAGTTCGGGCCAGGTAATCTCTGACCGCATTTATCCTGCAGCCCTTGAGGCTGTATGATTTCTTATTCCTCAGCGTATCCATGGCAGCGCCGATCTTTTCAATGCCCTCTTTGCCTTCCAGCGTAAAGGACGTGATGCCTTCGATGAAGTAACCGTATTTTTCGAACACTTCCTGCAGCCCTTCGTACAGGGACATACCCCTGTTCCTGTAATATGCGGCCATTTCACATATGAGCATGCTGGCAACGACCGCATCCTTGTCCCTTGCAAAGGTCCCGGCCAGGTACCCGTAGCTTTCCTCGAACCCGAATATGAATTTCTTTATTCCCGGTTCATCAAGCTCTTTTATTTTCTCTCCTATGAACTTGAAGCCTGTGAGGACTTCTATCAGTTCAACTCCGTAATGTCCGGCTATCTTTCCGGCCAGTTCGCTCGTCACGATGGTCTTTACCACGAACCCGTTTTGGAACATATCCTGTCGCAGTCAGGATCCGTGCCGATTATCAGGTCCACATCCTCTTTCCGGGCAAGCTCTATGGCAAGACCGAAAGCGTCCTTTTCTTCAGGGTTCGGATACTTCACCGTACTGAACCCTGGATCCGGGAGTTCCTGTTCCCTCACCACCAGCACATTTTTGAAGCCTGCTTCGGACAGGATCCTCCTGACCGGCTTATTGCCAGAACCGTGCAGAGGTGTATAGACGATCTTCATCGAGTCCGCGGCCTTTTTTATTTCCTCAGGATTCACCAGGAGGGTTTTCAGGTTTTCGATATATATGTCATCCACATCTTTCCCGATCATCCTGATCAGGTCTTTTTTCAGCGCCTCTTCCTTATCTGCGGGCTGCACGGCTGTTATGTCGGTTATTGCCTTTATCTCCCCGAGGACAGCCTCAGAACCTTCGAGCGGGAGCTGTCCCCCATCCTCTCCGTATACTTTGTAGCCATTGTACTGTTTAGGGTTGTGGCTGGCAGTGATCACTATGCCGGCAGCGGTCTTCAGGTGCCTTACTGCAAAAGAAAATTCGGGAGTCGGGCGAAGTTCGTCGAAAAGGTATGAGACTATACCGTTGGCTGCGAATACCCGGGCAGCTTCCATGGCGAACTCGGGCGACATATGCCTGGAATCATATGCTATCGCTACACCACGCGGCGCCGCGTCTTTCACGTTCTTCAGCAGATAATTCGCAAGTCCCTGAGAAGCCTTCCTCACGGTGTATATGTTCATCCTGTTCGTTCCTGCTCCTATAATGCCCCTCAGGCCGCCCGTACCAAATTCCAGGTCCCTGTAGAACCTTTCCTCGATTTCATCCGGGTCGTCTTTTATACATTCAAGCTCCTTTTTCGTTTCCAGGTCAAAATAGTCACTCTGCATCCATAACTCATATGTTTCCCTGCTGTTCATGGCTTTCCTCCAGATGCGCAATGCTATTATATGCATGGCGATATGTATTTGCTTCGATTATTTTACCATAAAAAACAAAAAATAAAATAGCGAATCCAATAAAAAAAGGGCTGCCGCCCTTTTTACAATATTATACATATTAGACCGCCGCTGCCTTCGTTGATGATCCTCTGAAGCGTTTCCTGCAGTTTTTGCTGCGCATCCTCCGGCATCCTGAGAAGCTTGTTGTGTAATCCTTCACTCACCAGTTCATGCAGTGATTTCCCGAATATATTGGATTCCCAGATCCTGCCCGGCTCGTTTTCGAATTCTTTGAGCAGGTAGTTGACCAGTTCCTCGGATTGCTTTTCAGTACCTACCAGGGGAGCTATCTCTGTTTCGATATCCGCCCTGATCATGTGTATCGACGGCGCGCTGGCCTTAAGCCTTACTCCGAACCTGTTGCCCTGTTTTATGATCTCAGGCTCATCGAGCATCATTTCCTCCATTTGCGGAGTTACGACACCATAGCCCTTCATCTTTACTTCATGCAGCGCATACTCCACCCTCTCGTATTCTCTCTTGATCCCGGCAAGCTCCTTCATCATTCCCATCAGCATATGCTCGCCATCGATCCTCAGTCCCGTGATATCGCTGAGAACGCTGTAGAACAGGTTATCCGGGGTCTGCAGATCCAGGAGGATGTTTCCCGAGCCCGCGTTTATTTCCACAAGGTCCGTCTTCCCGATGAACTCATAATCGAAGAATTTCCCAATAGAATCTCTTGCCTCGCGGATCCTCTTCACTCCGTCGAATACGCTCCTTATTGCCTGCAGCATATCGACCCTCAGCCAGTGGTCCTGCTCCAGGGACTCCACCCATTCAGGTATGTTGATGCCGATCTCGCGTACGGGGAATTCATAAAGTATCCGCTCCATTATCTCGGCAACGTCTTCATTTTGCATCTGTGCACAGTTCACGCTGATGACCGGCACTCCATATTTTTCCTCCAGCTCCAGCCGCAGCCTCTCGGTTTCCTCATCTTTCGGCTTCACGGAATTGAGTATGATCACGAACGGCTTGTTTATCTCCTTCAGTTCGCTGATGACACGCCTTTCCGCATCGACGTAGTCTTCCCTGTCGATATCGGTTATGGTCCCGTCGCATGTCACCACAAGCCCGATGGTCGAGTGGTCGTTTATGACCTTTTGGGTCCCCAGTTCCGCTGCCTGTTCAAACGGTATCTGGTAATCGAACCAGGGGGTGTTTACCATCCTCGGCGCATTGTTCTCAAGATAACCCAGCGCTCCCTTCACAAGATAGCCGACACAGTCCACCATCCTGACTTTCAGCTTTAATGCTTCATCCAGTGTTATTTCCACCGCCTCGTTGGGCACGAATTTGGGCTCCGTGGTCATGATCGTCCGGCCTGCGGCGCTCTGAGGCAGTTCATCTCTTGCTCTTTCACGGCTGTATACGTTTTCTATGTTCGGTATGACGAGCAAATCCATGAACCTTTTGATCAGAGTAGATTTCCCTGTCCTGACAGGGCCTACGACTCCTATATAAATATCTCCCTGTGTCCTTTCCGCGATCTGCTGGTATATATCATATCTTTCCACCCGATAACCCCCCTTAAATCTATGGATATGCAACAGTACGGGATTCACAATTAATATATGTCCGAAAAATCCTAATATTACAAAAAGAAGGGGGGTGATCCACCTGGTCCGGTTGCTGGTTCTATGTGTTGAAAGCCGCACCGGAAGCCTTCAGCGGGCTGCCCGGCGGGATCGTTCCTATTGTTTTGAGGGAGCGAATACTTTTATCTTCCTGTGCAGGAATTCTATGTCTATCGGCAGGGATTTCCACTCCTCGCCGTCAACGCTGAGATTGAAGCCGCTGTCGCCCTCTATCCGGCATTTGCCTGTCCTCAGCCACATAACGTTCCTGTCGTTTACAAAATCATTGTTGAGAACTTTGAAAAAGAGGGCGGCCATTTCGACATGCAGGCAGTTCCTGACCAGCAGTATATCCATATATCCGTCAGACAGGTCCGCTTCTTCCACAAGATTCCAGAAGCCTGCGGCATGCCTGCCGTTCAGGATCAGGAACAGCAGGAACTCCCCTTCGATCACCTCGTCGTCTGTCGTCAGCTTCAGCCTGACAGGCTTCAGGGCTGCAAGCTCGCCAAGCGCCGTCATATAGTAGGCCAGCGGCCCAAATCTCTTTTTCAGCTCACCGTCGGTACTGTAGGATACATCGACGAAATTGCCTCCGGCACAGGTGTTGAGGCAGTATTTTTCCCCATTGATCAGGCCCGTGTCGATCTCCATGATGTTGCCGGAAAAAATGATATCAAGACACTTTTTCATGTCGGTCGGTATATTCAGACTGCGCGCAAAGTCATTGCAGGTCCCTGCAGGTATGACTCCGATGGGCATATCAAGACCGTTGTCGAGGATCACGGATGCAATCGAGTTGACAGTCCCGTCTCCCCCCGACACGACGACATAATCGAAACTTTCGTTCAGCAGAACCTTTTCCAGTTCGGCCGAGTTTTCCCTGCTAAGCCTGAAGGGAACAACAATAGTGTCGTTTTCAAGGAAACGAGCAACGATGTAGTCCAGCTGCTTCGGCACATACCTGTTCCCGGCCAGCGGATTGTACACTATCAGTGCCTTTTTCATATTGCATCCTCCAACACAGTTTCTGAACCATATTTATCTTACGTTATTTTATATTTTAAATCAATCGTCACCGACCGGTCATGTACGATTACGGACCGGACCGCCGAAGACGCCATTTCATTAGTCAGATCCCCTTTCTCCAGCCTACCCCTTATAATGCCCGCAAGGAGGCTGATATCGGATGACCGTGCATATTCCCGCCTCAACTTTTCCCGTTCGCTTTCCAGTGCGGCCATATGCCTCTCCAACTGCTGGTTCATTTTATCGAACAACTGCCCGGATATCCGTCCCGTCAGCCTGTCTTTATAGAGCATCTCCTGCCGGCGTCTCATGTTCTCCATCTGTGCGCCGATATCATCCCAAACCTGGCTCTGTTCAGTAGTTTTCGGACCGCAAAACTCCTCACTCAGTTTTTCAAGCTCTTCCTCTTTCCTGAACAGAGCCTGGAGTTCACTGCAGATATGGCCGACGATCTCATGTTCATATATAAAATGGCTGGTACATGCATTTCTTCCGTTCCTGCAGTAGTTGCCGCAAACATATGCTGTCCCGCCGCTGCGTTTGCGGGCATACATCGCGCTCCCGCAGCCGCCGCAGAATATGATGCCGCTGAGTACGTGCCGCTGCCGACCCTGCACCTTCCTGCCTCCGGTCCTTCCCAGCCTCAGTTCCTGGACCCTGTCGAACATTTCCCTGGGTATCAGCGCTTCATGGGTGCCCTCCGTGATGACCCATCTGCCCTCGGGAAGGCGCCTGGTCTTTTTGCTTTTGAAACTCACCTTTTCGCTGACTCCCTGTACGGTATCGCCTATATATACGCGGGAACACAGTATACGTCTGACGGTTATCCTGTTCCAGCCTTTATTCCCGGGGGAGCCGTACCCCTTTTCCTCCAGGTATTTGGATATGGCGGTATATCCCATGCCTGACAGATACAGCCTGTATATCAGCCTGACGATATATGCCTCTGATTCATCTATAACCAGCCTGTTTTTTTCAATACAGGATTTCCGGTAGCCAAACGGAGCTTTCCCCAGGTATTCGCCTTTTTGTATCTTGAACCTGAGGCTGGCGCGGATCTTCCTTGAAATGTCCCTCACATACCTTTCGTTCACCCATGTCTCGATGCCGACCATGTCATTATCCACCAGGCTGTCGAACCGCCCGTCGGCAGTCAGGACCCTGATGCCGTGTTCCTCGAAAAAATCCAGCAACTGAAGTGTTCCTGCGTTGTTTCTGCCAAGACGGGACAGGTCCTTTACCAGTACTACGTCGATCATGCCTTTCAGTATGTCCTCTTTCATCCTGTCCAGCCCCGGCCTTTGGATTGCAGAGCCCGAGACATTGTCATCCATGTAGACAGCAGCCACTTCCCCGAGCCTGTGCACCGCCGCATGCTCCAGCAGCATGTCGCGCTGGTTTTCAATGGATTCAAAATTCTCCCTGTTGTCATCCCTGCTTATCCTGGCATATACCGCCACCCTGTTTGTTTTCGCAGCCTGTCCCGTCACCCCGGCACCTCTCATCTCCCCCTGCCGATGATCCCGATTGCCCGCTGCAGCCTGCCGCGATATCCAGCAGCCTTCGGATCACATCTGCAGCGCCCGATTCACCTGTGTACCTGATGATGAATTCCCTTTCCCTGATATATTTCCTTTTCACGGACCCTCCGGCATATTCCGGCCAATACTCTGATATATATATATTTCAGGCTATTTGTCCTATATCAGGGCTAATACCGATCGTTCATGCTTCCCTGAAGAAACTTTTAAGTTCATACAAGCCCCATCTGCACTGCAGGTATTTGCCCGCAAGGGCTTTGTCAAGTATGGACTCGTGCAGGCAGACACGGGATGCGAACGAGCACTTGTCTATATGCCTGAACGCCCTTGGCCCTGTTTTGAAAAAGTCTCCCCTGAGTTCGCATATTTCCCTGGCGATGGCGAATATGATATCCTCCCGCTGCTCGAGGCACTTTATGAGCCAGACGGCGTTGTCGAGCCATTCATTCGCAAGCCCGGACCTCGGGGCGCCCCTGCGGGACAGTCCGGAAACATAGCTTTCAGATATGCACACGTTCGGGAATGCTTCCGAATTATAAACCACCAGGAGTTCTCCATTTATATCCCGGATGATGATATCCGGCAGCGTCCGGCTTATCGTGTCATTGCAGCAGTAATTCCGTCCCGGCTTGGGCTCGAGGCTCCTGATTTTCCGAAAAAGCTCGCTTATCCGATCGATGCCCATGCCGGTGGCTTTGGCGATCGATACTGCATCATTTTTGGCGACCGCGTCCAGGAACCACTCGACTATCAACTCCGCATCGGCATCCCGCCTGTCAAGCTGCCTTAACTGGATAAGCAGGCACTCGCCGAGGTTCCTCGCGCATATGCCCGGAGGTTCAAAACCCTGAAGCATCTCAAGCATTCTAAGCACCTCGCTTTCAGGGACGCCGAGACAGGCTGCCGCCTCGGAGGTATCAGCTTTCATATAGCCGTTGCTGTCAGTGTTGTCGATCAGGTATTCACCGATGGCATAGCTTTTTTTGTCCAGGCTAAGCGAGTCAAGCTGGACAAGAAGATGCTGCTTGAGTGTGAGGACCCTTTCCGGCTGTTCAGCCACGGGGTCCGTCATATCAGTATATTGATATGATTCGATGGGATCTGTTGATTCCGTACCGGCCGACGCATAATGTTGCGTTCCGGCCGGCGCTTCTTCAAGGGCGGGATTTGTATCCAGCTGGGTTTCTACATATTGGAAGAGTTCCCGGGAATCCATTTCGAGTATTTCGATCGCCTGCTTCAGCCGGGGTGTAAGTAAAAGCTTTTGTGAACGCACAAGCTTCAGATCGACAGCAAATTCCATACAGGCCACCTCAAAAAAAAGGTTATATAGTATTATATAACCCCGGAGGCTCCTTTAGTAATGCGGGCAGGCCATAAATGCAAGCATGGGGCCTACTGCATCGGTGAAATATATTTTATGACTGCCATCAGGAACAGGTTCAGGATCGTCGTGACTAAGTATAAGGCAGCCACTCCCGCGATCGGCCAGTGTGACAGCACCGCCTTCACATCCTGTTTCGGCTTTGCGATCGGCTGGACTATCACTGCCTTCTCTCTGGTGACATGTCTGAATATGTACAGGAGCGCTGCTGCGACGACAAGTGCGGGAACACCTATCATAATGATGCCGAACAACTGCTCCGCGGTAAGTGACACGGTCTCTGAAGAAGAAGGATCCGCCCACAGGTACTGGAACACTTCCGCTGCCGCATTGTTCAGGAAATGAGCCAGGATGCCCGCAAATATGGAACCGGTCCTTATTACATAATAGCCTATTATCAG
>JAAZKL010000283.1 GCA_012799845.1 Clostridiaceae bacterium | reverse complement strand
CGGGAACGGTAGCCTTCAAAAATGATGTTCCCTTTTTCCTCCACAAGCCTTGAATAACACACCAGTGATGTGAACAGGATCGCTGTGAAAAACGCGGGCAGTATCTGCAGGTACATTTTATCCCTGATCCCGATCCGCCTGCCGTAGATCCTGTGGGTGAACGCGATATCGCTCAGTATCCCGGACATGATCTTGCTCGAGAATATATGGGTTGCCAGTGCGATCACAGTAGTGAACGTAAAAGTGATGCTGCATATCTTGTAAATCACGACAGGATTTGTGCCGAATGCCAGTAAAACGGCCGATGTCAGCAGCGCAGGCGTAATGACGATCGCCACATACAATGTATATGGGAAGGTGTGGCACCTTATCCTGATCTTTTCGATACCGGCCGAATCACCTTTTTCCCGGTATTCATCCAACCTGTCGATTTCCCGTAAACTCAGCAGGATGAAAATGTCGCAGAACGCAAGCACTGCAAAAACCACAAGCAAATACTGCTGTGTGTAGCGAATCCCTGCAACTTTGACCTGAAAATCATTGTTTATCGAATACGGAGGGTAATTAAGGACCAGCGGCAGCAGGAAGTAGAAGACAACAGCAATGACGACGGTCACGGCATTGTTGACTATGATCATCTGTGTACTGGCTTTAAGTTTAGGGAACCGAAATACAGCCATCCAATTCCATCCTTATCTTTTGTTGATCCTTTTTCCCGATATCGCCATATGATCCGGATACACAGCATTATTGAACAAGTTCCGCTATCAGCATTATATTGTTAATTACGGCTTAATTCAAGACAAAATGAGAAATTTTGCTAAGATTTGCATATTATTTGCATTTACTTCAGAGTGACGATGGTCACTCCGGTCTCACCCTCGCCATACTGTCCCAGGCGGAAGCTTTTGACATGGTGGTTCGTTTTCAGGTACTGGTGGACGCCGCTCCTGAGGACGCCGGTACCCTTTCCGTGAACGACAGTGACCTCGGAAAGGCCGGACATTGCCGCATCATCAAGATATTTGCCCAGTGCCATTATCGCTTCCTCCACGTTCATGCCCCTGATATCGGTCCGGGGAGATATACTCATGGCTTTGGACATGCCGATAGCCGCAGTGCCGCTCCTTTCGATCTCGTAAGACTGTTCATCCACCAGCTTCAGATTCGTGACATGTACGTTTATCTTCATTATCCCGGCCTGGATGACGGCTTCTCCGTCCTTGTCCGGCGGCGTTATTACGGTCCCCTTCCGGTTCAGGTTCAGTATAAGCACACTGTCGCCCGGCTTCAGGTTTTCAGGCGCCTTTATGAAGCCCTTGCGCTGGAAAAGGCTCTCCGCCAGGGATCCCTCTATTTTCCCGATACTGCCCCTGAGCTTTGATTTCGCCTCTTCCGCCGCTCTTCTCCTCTCTTTTTCATCCTGCAGCTTTGCTGCCTGCTTCATCTCCTCCAGGACATCATCCGCGTCCTTCCTGGCATCCAGCAGTATCTTTCTTGCCTCTTCCCTCGCTTCGCGCAGGAATCTTTCCTTCTGCGAGCTGAGTTTATGCTTCTGTTCCTCGAGTTCCTTTTTCAGCTTCTCTATCTCAAGCCTCAGGCTTTCGGCCTGCAGTCTTTCCTGTTCCGACTCCCTGCGGTTCTTTTCTATTCTCATGAGGATATCCTCGAACTGTATCTCCTCTCCGGACAGGAACTCCCTGGCCCTGTCAAGTATGTCGCCCGAAAGCCCCAGCCTTTTCGAGATGGCAAACGCGTTGCTCTTACCGGGCACACCGATAAGAAGCCGGTATGTCGGCCGCAGCGTCTCCACATCGAATTCACAGCAGGCATTTTCAACGCCGTTTGTGGTAAGAGCGTACACTTTCAGTTCACTGTAGTGCGTCGTGGCGATGGTGATGGACCCTCTTTTGTGGAGATTTTCAAGAATGGACATGGCGAGCGCGGCGCCTTCTGTCGGATCGGTCCCGGCGCCAAGCTCGTCAAAAAGGACCAGGGACATATCATCCGCCCGGGACAGTATCTCCACGATATTTTTCATGTGCGAGGAAAATGTGCTGAGACTCTGTTCGATGCTCTGCTCATCGCCGATATCCGCAAATACATTGCCAAACACGCACATCTCCGTGCCCTCCGCAGCCGGGACATGCAGTCCTGACTGGGCCATGAGCGTGAACAGGCCGACGGTTTTGAGGGTCACTGTCTTGCCTCCCGTATTCGGCCCGGTGATGACCAGTGTCGTGAAGTCATCCCCGATCCACAGATCGATGGGTACAACGGTTTTTTTGTCAAGAAGAGGATGTCTGCCCTTTTTGATATTGATCCTTTTATCCCTGTTGAGTTTCGGACATACGCAGTCAAGGTCAAGGCTCAGCCTTGCCTTGGCGAATGCGTAATCAAGCTGGGCGAACATCGTCATGTTGGTCTTCAGCGGTTCGATGATGCCTGCGACCTCACCGGTCAGTTCCTGCAGTATCCTCTCTATTTCAAGCTGTTCCTTTATCCTGAGCTGCTTAATATTGTTGTTGGCTTCGACAACGGACATCGGTTCGATGTAGACCGTGGCGCCGCTGGCCGACGAGTCGTGCACGAGTCCGGGGATCTCGTTCCTGTATTCGGCTTTTACCGGGATAACATAGCGGTCGCCCCTGATCGTGACGAGGGATTCCTGCATGTATTTCTGGTATTTGGAAGAATGGATCATCGAGTTCAATTTGTCCTTCAGGGACTCCTGTTCCGCCCTGATCCTTCTCCTTATGCCCGCAAGCGTGCTGCTGGCATTGTCGGATATCTCCTCGTCGCTGATGACCGCGGCGTCGATACTGTCTTCTATGCGCTTGTTCGGCGTGATGGACGCGATAAGGTTCCTGACGTGGTTGTTGCTCTCATCTGCCCGCGGATCGGCTTCAGAAACGTAACTTTTCAGATTGCGGGCCGCCCTCAGCGTATCAGCTATCCTCAGGAGTTCGCCCGGGTTCAGAGTCATCCCAAGTTCCGCTCTCCTGAGAGTATCCCTGACGTCATGGATGCCTCCCAGGGGAGGTCTGCCTCTCCTCAGGACGAAATCCACCGCATCAGTGGTCTCCCTGAGCAACCTCTCCGCTTCTTCAGGCTCTGTCTGCGGCATGAGCTCGTTTGCCAGCTCTCTCCCCAGCTCAGAAGTGCATAGTGATACCAGCTTGTCTTTTATTTTAACGAATTCCAGGATCCGAAGAGTTCTTTCCTCCATGTTATCTGATTCCCCTGTTTTTCCGGTTTCTGCGTCATCTCTTCAATATTTTTCTCCTGAGCCTGTCTCTGTAATAATTTATAAACAGAGTGTATACAAAATCATATACCAGGAAAATGACCTGGCATATACCCACGAGGATCCCCCAAGGCAGACCGGCCGCAATTTCGCCTTCAAACAGGCTTCTGGCG
>JAAZKL010000282.1 GCA_012799845.1 Clostridiaceae bacterium | reverse complement strand
TATATAAATTATGGTTATTACTTTCCAAAATCACAATTATTTTATATTATTTGATACAGTTTTTCAATACCTTGGGCCAAAAATAATTAAATTTTTAACAAAGTTTGTTTGCCAGATGACAGGCATTCCAGGGTCATGAGAAGATACCGATCCATCCGGCTGCAGCAGCTTTACTGCCCCGGGATCATAAATATCCCGGTCATTACCCTGCTATGTTGTCCGATATCGCGGAAAGTATGCACTTCTGCCAGATACTGAACCCCCATATGGCGCTGGTATTCTGTATGGCGCCGGCATCCTGTATGAGGATATATCCTTCTGTCATGTCCGTCTATTTCGTTGTAATGATGTGACGACAAGCTTACGTCATTTATACATGACAAATGTTCACACGAAATACATACTCATACAGGATACACATTGTATTTTTCGACAAGCATCAGGGGCTGGTATGACAGCTTGGCCTTCCTCATACCCTCAAGACCCAGGTCCTGTTCCCTGTTTATGTACGTGGTGCCGTTCCATTCATGCTGCACGAACTGCTGGTTTATAACAGTATAGAGACCGTGTATCGAGTTTATCGCTTTTTCGATATGGATCACGGCGGTGTCCGCATTCAGCATTTCGCCTACCGTAAATGCAGCGTACTCGCCGTCCACTTTGATCAGGGCTCCTTTGCAGCCCAGGGTCCTGAAATGCGTCAGTATCTCGAGGTTGGCACTGCGCTCACAGTAATCGCCCTCCTGGCAGCTGCAGTCCTTGTCCCTGCACCATTCCTCCATTATCCTGGAACATTCGTCCAGCAACGCACATTCCAGGGGAACATATTCAAAAGAATGTTCTCTATTGAACCTGTTGATATGGTTGCGTTTTCCGTCGTATTTCTTACCCTTCAGTTCTGCCAGGTCTCTCGTATTGTAAAGGTAATCGCTGTTGTCCCTGTCATACACGATGGAGGCTTCATCTGCCAACCTTTCCCTGAAATAGGCCAGCTCATCCCGGGTTATCCTGCTGAAGCATAGCTTCCAGCCCCTCTCCGCAAAATAGCTCCGGATCGCGTCATATGCCCGGCCGAAATTCCTTTCATTCACCTCTCCAACAGGCATCATCGCAAACGGCTTGCTTTTGGCGGGAGCCGCTATGACACACAGAAGGTCTGATATGACTGCATACCTGAACCTGTAGTAATACCGCCAGGCGAAGAAATTCGTGAACGTCAGTTCGGATATTTTGGGATCATGCTTCTTTAAGTAATGGTCAAACAAGTGCTTGCTGTTCAGTGTTATTTCAGTAAAATCCA
Source organism: Clostridiaceae bacterium (assembly GCA_012799845.1). GTDB lineage: Bacteria > Bacillota > Clostridia > Acetivibrionales > DTU013 > DTU013. The sequence continues at coordinate 2,350 of JAAZKL010000282.1, read as the reverse complement.
TCTGTTTTTGCGCTCCAGTCATTTTATTAAGTCTTTGTGAACAGTCATTGTTATAGTCAGTATCATGTTCATTGTCATTGCTGTTTTCATTGCCATATTCGTCTTTGTCTTTGTCTTTGTCTTTGTCTTTGTCTTTGTCTTTGTCTTTGCCATTGTCATTGTCATCGTCATATTCATTATCTTTTTTGTCAAAAGTCCATGCTCATGAAACGCTGCGGATTATGGAGACCACTAATTCCGCTGCCTTTACCATATCGTTGATCGATATGCGTTCCTCGGTGCTGTGCACCTTGTCCATTCCTGTGCTCACATCGACCGACTCGATGCCCATCCCGTTGAAAATATTTGTATCGCTGCCTCCGCCGGTTTCCTCGGGTATCAGCTTTATACCGGCAGATACCGCCGCTTTCCTCAATATATCCATAATAGGGGCATCCGCAGGTATGTTGAAGGAAGGATACACCCTTTCCGCACTGAAATCCACCTTGCCGCCGAATTCAACCGCCGCCTGTTCGAACCGCTCCCTCATGTGCCGGGTCTGCTCCCCGAGCTTCCTGTCGTCGCGGCTCCTGGACTCCGCTTTTATCTCTACCCTGTCGCAGACTATGTTGGTTTCACGGCCGCCGTTTATCACACCGACATTGGCGGTGGTCTCATGGTCTATCCTGCCGAGTTTCATCCCTGAAATGGCGGCGACAGCTATCCGGATGGCATCGACGCCTTTCTCGGGAGAGAGCCCAGCATGCGCTGCCCTTCCCTCCACAGTGACGAGGATTTTATCCTGTGACGGCGCCTTTACTGCCACAGTGCCTATCGGCCCGTTGCTGTCCATCACGAAGCCGTATTTTGCATATATTTTACTGTAATCCAGGTTCTTCGACCCATACAGGCCGCCCTCCTCGGCAATCGTAAAGACTACCTGTATGTCACCGTGTTCCTCTCCTGTTTCCTTTATGACCCTGAGGGCTTCAAGTATGCAGACTATGCCGGATACATCGTCCCCTCCCAGGACCGTGGAACCGTCCGTCCTTATGATATCGCCGTCGATGACAGCTTTTTTGCCGATACCGGGCTCGACGGTATCCATATGCGCGGCGAACATTATCGCAGGAACCTTTTTTGTCCCCTTTACGGTGCAGATGATGTTCCCTGCTTCACCGCCCACCTTTTTACCCGCGTCATCCTCGTAAACTTCATATCCCATGACTTCCAGCCTTGCCTTCAGAGCATCGGCCATCTTCCGTTCTTTTTTTGTCAGGCTGTCTATGCCTGTCAGTTCCAGAAACTCATTAACCAATCTTTCCCTGTTTACCAATCGGATCACTCCATTCCATTTTTCCCTTTAGTTCAAAACCCTTGAAACTATGCTGCCTCAGCGCCTCATAAAGCACTATCGCCACCGAGTTCGACAAATTCAGAGAACGAATGCCCGGTCTCATCGGTACCCTTATACAATATTCCCTGTTGGCTTCAAGCAGACTCTCCGGCAAGCCTGCCGTCTCTTTACCGAACACCAGGAAACAATCTTCCGGATATTCGATCTCAGTATATGCCCTCGGGGCTTTGGTCGATGCATAGTAAAAGGCGTGGTCCGGGTATTTCTGTCTCAGTTCCGCGAAACTCCCGCTCACGCTTACCAGCACCTTGTCCCAGTAGTCAAGGCCGGCTCTTTTCAGGTAGCGGTCATCTATGGAAAATCCCAGCGGCTCCACCAGGTGGAGCCCTGCACCTGCGGCAGCGCAGGTCCTGGCTACATTCCCGGTATTCTGGGGTATTTCAGGTTCAACAAGCACTATATGTACAGGCAACTCACTCATCCCTGCTTTCATCCGGAAGCTCCGGGTCATACCTTCAACGGCATTGCCCGGCTATTATTTAATGTTACCACAAATATAACATATTTAATAATAATTCATAAACATCCGGTCATCACTTCGCAATACACTCTGCCGGCAAGCCATTTGCCTGATTCCGGCTGTTCCGGCAAAATCAGTGTAACGTCACAGGAATGTCCCTGTCACGTTTTGTAATATATGTCTGTATACAGTAGCAATACTGACTGTAATTCTTGACACGTTTTTTCTATGTTGATATAATTCAACCAACAAAAACAGGACAGAAGTGTCTCGCCTGGACCCGATGCGGTAAGGCGCATCGATTCAAAAAGAGAACAATGCCCGTCATCAAAACACAGTTCACACTTGTATGTATCTGTGTTTTTATGATGTTTATAGATTTCTGTATACTCGAAATAATATGAGGAGGTCACTTATGAGCAACACATCCTACAATCCCTATCTAACAGCACAGGCCCAATTTGACAAGGTAGCGGAGCAGCTCGGACTGGACG
>JAAZKL010000281.1 GCA_012799845.1 Clostridiaceae bacterium | reverse complement strand
CGACGGCAGGAGACTGTTTGAATCCATTATATCGGCACTGGAGGGGAAGCTGCATGAACAAACCAAATGAAGCAGCAGGCATGAATGAACCAAACGAAGCGGCGGACATGAATAGGCCAAACGAAGCAGCGGATACGAAAAAACCTTATGAAGCACCGGGCATGAGTAAGCAAAACGAAGCAGCAGGCGTGAATAAGCCTTATGAGGCGGTCGGTCTGACTGAAAGTGAATATAAAAAGATCACAGAATACCTGGGCAGGGAGCCCAATGAACTGGAACTCAACATGTATGGCGTCATGTGGTCGGAACACTGCAGTTACAAGCACTCCCGGGCATTGTTCAGGCATTTTCCCACTTCAGGCGAAAGGGTCCTCCAGGGACCGGGAGAAAATGCCGGAATAATCGACATTGGAGACAACCTTGCCATTGTCATGAAAATAGAAAGCCATAACCATCCCTCGGCAATAGAACCTTACCATGGCGCTGCTACAGGCGTGGGGGGCATCATAAGGGACATTTTTGCGATGGGCGCAAGACCTATAGCCTCGCTCAACTCCCTCCGTTTCGGAGACATAGAGAGCAGCGAAAGGGTCAAATACCTGGTGGACGGCGTTGTCGCGGGGATCGCGGGATACGGCAACTGTATCGGCATCCCGACCGTTGCAGGGGAGGTATACTTCCATAACAGCTACAATGGGAATCCGCTGGTCAACGCCATGTGCGTCGGCTTAATAGAACACGACAGGATCTTCAGGGGAAATGCTTCGGGAGTCGGCAATTCCGTAATGTATGTCGGAGCGGCTACCGGCAGGGACGGCATGGGCGGAGCAAGCTTCGCTTCAGTCGAACTGACCGGGGAATCGGAAGAGAAAAAGTCCGCCGTACAGGTTGGTGACCCCTTTATGGAAAAGTTGCTGCTGGAGGCCTGCCTCGAACTGCTTGAGACAGGGTCTATAGTCGGATTGCAGGACCTCGGTGCCGCCGGCCTGACCTCGGCCTGCTGCGAAACAGCCACCAGGGGCGAGGGCGGAATGGAGATCGACGTATTGATGGTGCCAAGGCGTGAGAAGGGAATGTTGCCGGTCGAAGTCATGATCTCCGAATCCCAGGAAAGGATGCTCCTGATCGTTGAAAAAGGCAGGGAGGATGAAGTAAAGAAGATAGTTGAGAAATGGGGCCTCCATGCCGTAACGATCGGAAAGGTGACAGGCAACAGCAGGATGATCGTCAAGGAAGGTGACAAAATAGTTGCCGACGTGCCTGCCTATAGCCTGGACTCTTCCGGCGCACCTAAATATTACAGGGCATACGAGGAGCCAGGGTATTACCAGGAGTTGAAGCAACTGAAACCGAAAGCTGTACAGGAACCGGCATCAGCGCCGAAGCCGGAAGCCATACCGGAACCGGCATCAGCGCCGAAGTCGGAAGCCATACCGGTACCGGCGGCTATACCCGAGCCGGATGATTATAACAAAACGTTGATGGAACTGTTGACATCGCCGAACCTTTGCAGCAGGGAATGGGTGTACAGGCAGTACGACCACATGGTAAGGACATGCACCGTGGTAAAGCCCGGTTCAGATGCAGCCGTGCTGTGGATCAGGGGGAGCAAAAAGGGCATCGCTCTGACCACGGACTGCAACAGCAGGTATTGTTTCCTGGATCCGAGAGCGGGAAGCGCCATAGCAGTGACGGAAGCCGCGAGAAACCTCGTCTGCAGCGGGGCAAAGCCCATGGCTGTCACTGACGGCCTCAACTTCGGCAGCCCTGAAAAGCCCGACCGCTTCTGGCAGTTCAGGGAGGCAGTCATAGGTATAGGAGAGGCCTGCAGGGAACTGGATACGCCTGTTATCAGCGGAAACGTCAGCTTCTACAATGAAACGGAAACACAAGCTATTTACCCGACACCTATCATCGGAATGGTGGGCGTCATAGAAAATATAGACAAGCATTGCACGATGCATTTCAAGGATGAAGGAGATGTCGTGATACTTCTGGGCGAAACCAGGAACGAACTGGGCGGCAGCGAATATCTCTACAGGATCTACGGGATTGAGAGGGGCGCTGTTCCGGTATTGAACTTTGGCCTGGAAAAGAAGCTGCAGTCATTCATATTGGCAGCTATCGAAAAAGGTCTCCTGAAATCCGCCCATGACGTGAGCGAGGGCGGCCTGGCCGTGGCCCTGACAGAGTGCTGCATGGAAAAAGAACTGGGTGTAAAGGTGCAGTTGGAATCCCGGCTTCGTGCGGATGCGGTGCTGTTCTCCGAAAGCCAGTCCAGGTTCATAGTTTCATGTGATCCTGAATCCCTGGCGGAGCTGCAGCAGATACTTGCGAAGCAGGAAATCCCGTATGAGATACTTGGCAAGGTCACAGGCGAGGAGCTTGTGATCGATATCAACAGCAAAAAAATAGTCGACCTGAATGTTAAGGAAATGAAAGAGGCATGGAGAGGAGCCTTCAGGTGCTTGATGAGTTAAGCGTTGGCAAAACGATAAGCAACAAAGACAGATCACAAGGGCGTGAAAGCAGTGATATATTGCTGTGCGGTGATAAACTAAGCGATAAACTAAAGGAAGAATGCGGGATCGCCGGGATTTACAACACCGATGTGTCAAAAGATGTCGCCAAGTCCGTGTTCTATTGCCTGTACGCCCTGCAGCACAGGGGGCAGGAAAGCGCGGGGATAGCCACTACCGACGGTCTGCAGACGCATTTCCACAAGGAGATGGGGCTGGTACCGGAGGTTTTTAATGAAGAGATATTGAAGCTGCTGAAGGGTCATATGGGTGTCGGCCATGTGAGGTATTCCACAACGGGAGACAGCAAAGTTGCCAACGCCCAGCCCCTTGTGGTCAGATACCGCGGCGGCAGTATCACCCTCGCCCACAACGGGAACCTGGTCAACGCAACCGAGCTGAGGAGCCGCCTGGAGGAAGACGGCGTTGTCTTTCAGACGACCATTGATTCCGAGGTCATCGTAAATCTTATCGCCCGTTTCAGCAGCGAAGGCATCGTTAATGCCATAGAGCGGACCATGGACATGATCAGGGGCGCTTATACCCTCGTGGTGATGACGGAAGACTGCCTGATCGGCATCAGGGATCCATATGGTTTGAGGCCTCTTTGCCTGGGGAAGTCAGAGGATGGATATGTCCTGGCATCTGAAAGCTGCGCCCTGGATATCATAGGGGCTGGTTTTGTCAGGGATGTGGAACCAGGTGAGATCGTCATCATAGATAAGGACGGCCTCAGGTCGAAGCAGGCGCAGGTTAAACATGCGCAGACGGGGAACAGGAGGGCGTCCTGTATATTCGAATTCATATATTTTGCCCGTCCTGACAGTGTAATGGACGGCACAAGCGTTTAT
>JAAZKL010000031.1 GCA_012799845.1 Clostridiaceae bacterium | reverse complement strand
TATCATAAAAATGGCTCGAAATACAGTGTTTTCCTGTGTTTCAAGCAGTTCTGGATTGTTGTTTTGTTGACTTCCCAAAAGATTTTTACATAGTTGTTTCATTTAGCATGTGTTTTCGGACAGTCTGACCAAAAAAGCATTCTGCAAACACAGGATGCTTTTTTCATGTTTCCTTATTCCCCCGGATTAACCGTGGTGTTTCGTTTATATTACTTTATCTCTCCTTCATGCTTGAGCAAATTGAGGCTCGCGTTCCTCACATGCTCTGTCATCAGCTTCTCTGCCCTGTCGGCATCCCTGTCGATGATTGCCTGCATGATCGCCTTGTGCTCGCTGAGCACCTCCGCCGCCCTCTCCGGACTGCTCATCGATACCTTCCTGGCTTTCTGGACATAGCTGTGGAAGGTGCTCAGCGTATGCATCAGGGGCGTGCTCTTGCTGGCCTTGAATATTATGTCGTGGAACCGCGTGTCAAACCTCAGAAGGTTGCCGTAATTACATTTCACAGTGTAGAACTCCTCCAGGTCGACCGCTTCCCTCAACTCTTCCATCTCATCGGGCGTGATCTTCTCCGCAGCCCATCTTGCCGCAAGCCCTTCTATCATCATCCTGATAGTGTAAATGTCCTGTATGTCTTGCGGAGAGATGCCCCTGACAGTAACACCCCTGTTGGGCACAAACTGTACCAGCCCTTCCAGCTCCAACTGCCTCAGTGCTTCGCGCACCGGAGTCCGGCTGACGCCAAGCTCCTCCGACAGCTTCATTTCTACCAGGCTTTCTCCGGGTTCATAAACTCCATTCAGGATATCGTTCCGGATCTGGTTGTAAACTCTGCTGTGCAGGGCACTGGATTGCGGACCGGTTTCCCCAAAATCTACTTTCACTTTATTCACTCCCTGATTCTGCTGCATTAGCAGCCTGTCATGCTGAATGCGTTTTGTTTCGCGTCCTTCTGTTACAGCACTTGCTTCGTCTGTTACCGCTCATGTTTCTTCTGTTGCTGTTGTTGTCGCTCCTGTTGCCGATCCTGTTTCTCCCGTTACTGTTCCAACTTCTTCTGTTGCTGATCTTGTCTCATCTATAACCGCATTTATCCTTTCTGCTATTGTCCCTGCTTCTTCGTATAGTTCAGTAATCCGCCTGCCAGCATGATGTCGACCTGTCTGTCGGACAATGCGACTTTCACCTTTATCGCCGTATTTGCAGTTTTATTTATCAGTGTAAGTTCGTCTCCGGCCTTGATCCGTTCCCTGGCGTTTTCGAGCACGAGCACGTCGCCGTCATTGATCCTGTCGTAATCGGCTTCATCGACAAATGTCATGGGCAGTATGCCTGAGTTTATAAGGTTGGCCATATGGATCCTTGCAAAGGATTTGGCCACCACGCCTTTGACACCCAACTGCAGCGGGGCCAGTGCGGCATGCTCACGGCTGGAGCCCTGGCCGTAGTTCGAACCTCCGATGATGAAACCGCCCCCGTTCTCCTTCGCACGCTTCGGGAAGTCAGGATCACAGGGAGTCAGGCAATACTCCGCCAGGTAAGGCACATTGGATCTGTACGGCAAGAGCTTTGCATTGGAAGGCATAATATGGTCGGTGGTTATATTGTCCCCCACCTTGATAAGCACAACTCCTTCCACCTTGTCAGGAAGCTCTTTGTTCACCGGGAACGGCTTTATGTTCGGTCCTCTTACGACTTCGACCTCTTCCCCTTCCGGAGCGGGCGGAACGACCATATTGTCGTTTATGAGGAAGCTTTCCGGCATGGTGACATCCGGAGCTTCGCCCAGCGTGCGCGGATCGGTGAGAACGCCTGTTATGGCGCTGGCAGCCGCAGTCTCAGGGCTGACAAGGTAAACCTTTGCGGACTTGGTGCCGCTCCTTCCTTCAAAGTTCCTGTTGAAGGTCCTCAGTGAGACCGCATCCGTCGCAGGAGCCTGACCCATGCCTATGCAGGGGCCGCAGGCCGATTCAAGTATCCTCGCTCCCGCAGCTACCATATCCGCCAATGCCCCTTCCTTAGCCAGCATCGTCAACACCTGCTTTGACCCGGGAGCAATAACAAGGCTCACATTGGGATGCACGGTCTTCCCTTTCAGTATCTTTGCGACCTTTATCATATCCATGTAAGATGAGTTGGTGCAGCTTCCTATGGCTACCTGGTCGACCTTTATAGACCCGATGGTGGAAACCTTCTCCACGTTGTCCGGGCTGTGCGGCTTTGCAGCCAGCGGCTCAAGGCTTTCCAGGTCTATGGTTATCTCTTCGTCGTACTCTGCATCGGGGTCGGGCAGAAGTTCGACCCAGTCATTCTCTCTCCCCTGTGCCTCCAGGAATGCCCTGGTCACTTCGTCGCTGGGGAAGATCGACGTGGTGGCACCGAGTTCGGCACCCATATTGGTAATGGTCGCTCTCTCGGGAACAGTCAGGGTTTTTATGCCGTCGCCCGCATATTCGATGATCTTGCCGACACCGCCCTTAACAGACATTATGCGCAGGACCTCAAGGATAACGTCCTTCGCCGATACCCAGGGTCTGAGTTTTCCTTTGAGCGTCACCCTGCAGACCTTCGGCATCATCATGTAGTACGGGCCTCCGCCCATCGCTACCGCAACGTCCAGGCCGCCGGCGCCG